>NZ_BAAAHG010000013.1:0-130102 GCF_039525155.1 Streptomyces thermoalcalitolerans
GGTCCTGGCCGCCGCGCTCGCCGTCGTCCCGGACGACTCCTGGACCGCCCGCTCGCTGCACCGCGCCACGGCCGCCGCCAGCCGCGGCGAACGCGCGGTCCGCTCCGCGGTGGTCGTCGCCGGCTACCCCTGGTCCGATCTGGCCCCCGAGGCCGTCGCCCTCGCCTTCGGCGCGTACGCGGCGGCCGACGGCGACTTCCGCGAGGCCGTCCTCACCGCCGTGAACATGGGCCGCGACGCCGACACCACGGCAGCGGTCGCCGGCGCCCTGGCGGGCGCGACCCAGGGCGTCTCGGCCATCCCCGGGTCCTGGGCGGCGGCCATCGCCCCGGTCCGCGGCCGCTGTCTGCCGTCGATGGCGGGACGGCACGTCCTGGAGGTGGCGGATCTCCTGGTGGCACGCCGTCTCTCCGAGGGCGGGCCGGCCGCCGGGCGACGGGAGGGCACCGCACGGACCGGGGCCCCGGAGCACCCCAAAGCCCTCGCACGGGCGGGGGAACGGGGGCGGCCGCAGGAGGCCGTACGGCTGGACCTGGACGTTCTCGTGCGGTCCGAGGCCTCCGCGGGGTCCGGCGCCGCCGCACGGCCGGGCGGCCCCGGCGGACGCGGCGCGCGGCCCGCCGCCCGGCCCCTCCCCGTCTCCCCCGTCTCCCCTGCCGTCTCCTCCGCCTCTCCCGTCTCCCCTGTCCCCGCCGCGGGCCGGAGCGAGGTCCCGTCGTGACACGCCGGATCGAGGGACTGCTGCTCGGGCTGGCCGCGGGGGACGCCGCCGGGTGGCCCGCCGGACGGCACCGGGCCGCCCGGATGCCGGAGTGGACCAGACGGCTCACCCGTGAGCTGGACGCCTTCGCCGAGCAGAACGCCACGACCACGCTCCCCGTCCCCGTCGCGCTGAACCAGTCCCCCGAGCCGCTGCGGCTCGGCCCCTCCGACGACGCCGAGTGGGCGGTGTTCGCGGCGGAGGCGCTGCTGCGGGCCGGGGACGACGAGGTGCTCGGCGACCTCAGCCGGGAGCGGCGCACCCGGGCCGCAATCGACCTGACCTGGAACACCCTGGCGGGCCAGGTCGCGGCGGCGGCCGAACGCGCCCCCGAGATCGAGTCGGCGGTGCTGCCGCTGCGCGCCCGTATCTCGGTGCGGGCCGGCCTCGGCAACCTGGCGACCGGTCTGCGCCCGCCCGCCACCGGGCACGACAACCCGCACTACTTCGACGACGCCGCCTGCGTACGCGCCTGTGCGCTGGCCATCGCCCACCCGGGCGACCCCCGGCGCGCCGCCGAGCTGGCCGAGTTCGACGCCCGCTACACCCAGGACGGCGACGGCGTCCACGGCGCCCGCGCGATGGCGGCGGCGCTCGCCCTGGCGCTGGCCGGCGCGGAGGTCGGGCACTGTGTCACGGCCGCGCTGGCCGAACTGCCCGAGGAGACGGAGATCGGCCGCAACGCCCGGCACGCCCTGGGCCTCGCCCGGGACACCGAGGACGCGTTCGCGCTCGTCCCGCTGCTGGAGCATCAGATCGTCGACCACGTCTACAGCTACGGCGTCGCCGCCGCCGAGACGGTTCCGGTCGCCCTCGCCCTGGCCACGGCGGCCGGCGGCCGCATCGCCCATGCGCTGCCGGCCGCCGCCTGCCTGTCCCGGGTGGCCGACTCGGCCCCGGCCCTGACCGGCGCGCTCACCGGTGCGCTGGGCGGCGCCGCGGCCATCCCGGAGTCCTGGCGGGAGGCCTGCCGCACCCTGTCCGGCTGTGTCCTGCCCCATCTCACCGGCACCGACCTCGTGGAACTCGCCGGACTCCTCGAAGCCGACCGACCGGCCCCTCCGAGGGGATGATTCGGTGCATGACACCCATGACACCCATGACACCCCAAGGAGAGACATCCGGAGCAGAGCGGCCCCGGGATGCGGTCCGGGACTCCGGCCCGAAGGAGCGGGGTGCCGGCCTGGAGGAGCGGATCACCGGTGCGCTCGTCGGAGCGGCCGTCGGCGACGCCCTCGGCGGCCCCGTCGAGGGATACTCCCCCGACCAGATCCTCGAGCGCCACGGCGGCCGTGTGCGCGGCATCGTCGGCCCCTGGCACGGCGAGAACTGGCGCACCGCCCGCCCGATCGCCCCGTACCACAAGGGGGACGGCCACGTCACCGACGACACCCTGATGACGCACGCGCTGGTACGGGTGTACGCACGCGTCCGCGACCATCTCGACGCCTACGCGATCGCCGAGCACCTGGTCCCCGACCTGATGACGAACCCGCGCTGGATCCCGGAGCTCGAGGCGGAGGCACTGCCGCTGCACCGGATCTTCCTGGCGGAGAAGTGGCTGGTGGCGCGGTTGCACTACGGCCACGTCGACCCGCGCGAGGCCGGTACCGGGAACATCGTCAACTGCGGTGCCGCGATGTACATGGCCCCGGTCGGCCTGGTCAACGCGGCCAACCCGGCGGCCGCCTACGCCGAGGCCCTCGACATCGCCGGCGCCCACCAGTCCTCGTACGGCAGGGAGGCCGCGGGCGTCCTCGCGGCCGGGGTCGCGGCGGCGTGCACACCGGGCGCGACCCCGGACTCGGTGGTGGCGGCCTGCCTGTCGCTGGCGAAGGACGGCACCCGGGCCGCGATCGAGAAGGTCTGCGAGGAGGCCCGCCGCCACACCGACGTCGAGTCCGCGCTGGGCCCGCTGCGCGAGGCGGTCGCCCCGTACGACACGGTGGGCCCCGACTACCGCAACCCCTCCCTGGGCGCCCGCCGCCCGTCCCGGCTGCACTCGATCGAGGAGCTGCCCATCGCCCTGGGGCTGCTGACGGTGGCCCGGGGCGACTTCCGGCAGGCCGTCCTCGGCGCGGTGAACTACGGCCGTGACTGCGACTCCATCGCGACGATGGCCGGGGCGCTGGCGGGAGCGCTGGGCTCGCCGGTCCCTCAGGACTGGGCGAAGACGGTGGCGGAGGCCAGCCGTCTGGACCTGTGGGAGCCGGGACGCACGCTGACCGGGGTGACCCGGGAGATCTTCGCACGGGACGTACAGCGGCGCCGCGCCCACGAGCGGGCGTTCGCCGGGATGGGAGGGCCGGGATGCTCCGACTGACCTGGGTCCAGCCGGAGGACCTGCTGGGCCACGAACTGCGCCAGGCGGCACAGGACGGCCGTGAACCCTCGGCCGTCGCCGCCCGCTGGCGGGCCGCCGGCGGCCCCGAGGCCCCGCCCCGCGCGGGCGCGTCCCCCCGGCCCGCCTCCCGCTATCTGCGCCTGCTGGCGGAGGATCTCCTGGACGAACTGTCCGAGCTGCCCAGCCGGCTGTCGGACGCGGAACCGACGGACCTGCCCGGGATCAGAGCCCTGTGCCCCGACTGGCCGACGCTGCGCACGGGGCCCGCGCCCACCGAGGACCGCCTGGAAGCCGCCTGGCTGGGCCGCGCCGCGGGCTGTCTGCTGGGGAAACCCGTCGAGGGGCTCCCCCTGACCGGCATCCGCCGGCTGGCCCGGTCCACCGGCACCTGGCCTCCGGACGCCTGGTTCACGGCCAGGGGCGTCCCCGCCGACCTCCTCGCCGCCCACCCCTGGAACCGCCGCTCCGCGGCCACCTCCCTCGCCGAGAACATCGACGGCATGCCCGAGGACGACGACCTCGACTACCCCGTCCTCAACCTCCTCCTCCTGCAACGCCACGGCAGGGGCTTCACCACCGCCGACGTGGCCCGCCTCTGGCTCGACGAACTCCCCGCCGGCCGCACCTTCACCGCCGAGCGCATCGCCTACCGCAACCTCCTGCTCGGCATCGAGCCTCCGCACACCGCCCGCCACCGCAACCCCTTCCGCGAGTGGATCGGCGCCCTGATCCGCGCCGACATGCACGGCTGGACCAACCCCGGCGACCCGGCCGCCGCGGCCGAACAGGCGTACCGCGACGCCACCCTCACCCACACCGCGAACGGTGTCTACGCCGCGATGTTCGCCGCCGCCGTCATCGCCACCGCGGCGACCGGAGCGCACGACGTCCACGCCTGCCTGGCCACCGGCCTGACCGTCGTCCCGCCCGGCTCCCGGCTCGCCCGGGCGGTCCGCCACGCCATCCGGCTCGCCAGGACCCACGAGGACTTCGACACCGTGGTGGACGAACTCCACGCCACCCACGCCGACTGTCACTGGGTGCACGCCGTCCCCAACACCGCCCTGATCGCCGCCGCCCTCACCCATGCCGACGGCGACTTCGCGGGCTCCGTCCGCCGTGTCGTCTCCGGCGGCTGGGACACCGACTCCAACGGCGCCACGACCGGCTGCGTCGCCGGCCTGCTCGCCGGCTCCCCGGCCGCCCTCCCCGACCACTGGACGGCCCCGCTGAAGAACCGGCTGACCACGTCCGTCGGCGACTTCAACGGCATCGGCTTCGACACCCTCGCCGAGCTCACCCACCGGGAGGCGTCCCGCCCATGACGCCCCGCGCACCGCACACCTTCGAGCACCCCCGTGAGCACCCCTGTGAGGCGGAGTCCCCCGAGGCGGAGTCACCCGGCCCGCTCACCGGTCTTCGGGTGCTCGAGCTCGCCACCCTCTTCGCCGGGCCGATCGCCGCCACCCTGCTCGGTGACTTCGGCGCCGAAGTGATCAAGGTCGAGCATCCGGCGAAGCCCGACCCGTCGCGCGGCCACGGCCCGTCGAAGAACGGCGTCGGCCTGTGGTGGAAGATGCTCGGCCGGAACAAGCGCACGATCACGCTGGACCTGTCCAGGCCCGGTGGCCGCCGCACCCTGCTGCGGCTGGCCGCCGGCGCCGATGTGATCGTGGAGAACTTCCGGCCCGGCACCCTGGAGAAATGGGGGCTGGGCCGGCCGGAGCTGTCGGCGGTCAATCCGCGTCTGGTCCTGGCCCGGGTCACCGGGTTCGGCCAGTTCGGCCCGTACGCCTCCCGCCCCGGTTTCGGCACCCTCGCCGAGGCGATGAGCGGATTCGCCGCGATCACCGGCGAGCCCGACGGACCGCCGACGCTTCCGCCGTTCGGGCTCGCCGACTCGATCGCGGGACTGGCGACGGCGTACGCGGTGATGACCGCGCTCGCGGCACGGGAGCGCACCGGCGAGGGACAGGTCGTCGACATGGCGATCATCGAGCCGATCCTGACCGTCCTCGGCCCCCAGCCCCTGTGGTACGACCAGCTCGGCCACGTCCAGCCCCGCACCGGCAACCGCTCCCGGAACAACGCCCCGCGGAACATCTACCGCACCTCGGACGGCACCTGGGTGGCCGTCTCGGCGTCGGCCCAGTCGGTCGCGGAACGTGTGATGCGCCTGGTGGGCCGCCCGGAGCTGATCGAGGAGCCGTGGTTCGCGACCGGCGCCCGGCGCGCCGCGCACGCCGATGTGCTCGACGAGGCGGTCGGCGCCTGGATCGCCCGGCACACCCGCGCCGAGGTCCTGGCCGCCTTCGAGAAGGCCGAGGCGGCGGTCGCGCCGGTCCAGGACGTACGGGACGTGATGGCCGACCCGCAGTACCAGGCCCTGGGCACCTTCACCACGCTGCACGACCCGGAGCTGGGCCGGCTGCGCATGCAGAACGTCCTGTTCCGGCTCTCCGCCACCCCGGGCAGGATCCGCTGGGCGGGCCGCCCGCACGGCGCGGACACCGAGGCGGTGCTGACCGAGCTGGGCCTCACCCCCGGGGAGCTGGCCGCGCTGCGCGCGGAGGGCGCCCTGTGACGGCCCGCGTCCCCCGGCTGCCGCCCGGCCCACCGCCCTACCCGCTGACCTGGCTGTACGTCCCCGGCGACCGGCCCCGTGTCGTCGCCAAGGCCCTCGCCTCCGGTGCGGACGTGGTCGTCGTCGACCTGGAGGACGCGGTCGCCCCGGAGCGCAAGGAGTACGCCCGCGCCGCCACCGCCGAGCTGCTGAGCGAGCCGCCGCCGGTCCCGGTCCATGTGCGTGTCAACGCCGTCGACGGCCCGCAGGCCGCCGCGGATCTGGCGGCGGTGGCGCCCCGGCCGGGGCTGGCCGGGCTGCGGCTGCCGAAGGTGACCTCCGCCGAGCAGGTCGTCCGTGTCGCGGCCCGGGTGAAGGACCTCCGGGACCCGTCGCCGGCCGACGGGCCGGACGTCGCGCTGTACGCCCTTCTGGAGACGGCCCTGGCCGTCGAGCGCGCCTACGCCATCGCCTCCGCGCACCCCTGGCTGCGCGGTGTCTCGATCGGCGAGTCGGACCTGCGTGCGGATCTGGGCGTCACGCAGGACCGCGCACTGGACTGGTCCCGCGCCCGGGTCGTGGTGGCCGCCCGTGCGGCCGGACTCGCTCCGCCGGCCCAGTCCGTGTATCCCGACATCCGTGACCTGGAGGGCCTGGCGGCCTCCTGCGCCCACGGCCGTGCTCTCGGTTTCCTCGGCCGTGCGGCCGTCCACCCCCGCCAGCTGCCGGTCATCGAGCGCGCCTACCTGCCCACCGAGCGCGAGCTCGAGGAGGCGGAGACGATCGTCAAGGCGGCCACCGCACACCGCGGCGCCCAGGCCCTCCCGGACGGCCGCTTCATCGACGCCGCGGTGGTGGCGGCGGCCGGCGCACCCTGGCCCTGGCCCGCCGGCGCTGACACCGGAACGCCGGCACTACAAACCGGCACTACAAAAGCGCCGAGGGCGCCCCTGGAGGTCCGGGGCGCCCTCGTCCGCGTGCGGCCACGGCCGGCGGGTCAGCTCTTCCCCGCCGGCTTCGTCCCGTCCTTCGCACCGGCCGTCCCGGTCACCGCGGACGTCTCCGGTCCGTCCTCCCGCGCGTCCCCGGCATCCCGCGCCCCGGGGTCCTTCTCCGCGGCCTTCCCATCGGTCTCGGCGGTCTCGGTGGCCTCGGCGGCCGCCGTGCCGTCGGCGGCGCCGGCCTCCTCGCCGGAGGCGGTCGCGCCCGGTTCGACCTCGGTCTCCCGGCCCGGCCGCTTCCTGGCGGACACCAGGATGTAGATCACCGCGAGCAGGAAGACGGCCAGCGCCGTCCAGTTGTTCAGCCGCAGGCCCAGGATGTGGTGGGCCTCGTCGACCCGCATGTACTCGATCCAGAACCGGCCCGCGCAGTACGCGGCGACATACAGCGCGAACACCCTGCCGTGCCCCATCCGGAAACGGCGGTCCGCCCAGATCACCAGCAGTGCGACACCGACGCACCACAGCGACTCGTACAGGAACGTCGGGTGGTAGTACCCCGGCACCCGGCCGTCCGCCGCGGAGGTGATGTGCAGCGCCCAGGGAACCTGCGTCTCCCGGCCGTACAGCTCCTGGTTGAACCAGTTGCCCCAGCGGCCGATCGCCTGTGCGAGGGCGACGCCCGGCGCCACCGCGTCGGCGTACGCCGGCAACGGGATGCCCCGGCGCCGGGCGCCGATCCACGCACCGAGCGCGCCGAGCGAGATCGCGCCCCAGATGCCGAGACCGCCCTCCCACACCTTGAAGGCGTCCACCCAGTCACGGCCTTCGCCGAAGTACAGCTGGTAATCCGTGATCACGTGGTAGAGCCGGCCGCCGACCAGGCCGAACGGCACGGCCCAGACCGCGATGTCGGCCACCGTGCCGGCCCGCCCGCCACGGGCGATCCAGCGCTTGTTGCCGAGCCAGACGGCAACGAAGACACCAATGATGATGCAGAACGCATAGCCGCGCAGCGGAATCGGACCGAGGTACAGCACCCCGCGCGACGGGCTGGGAATGTAGGCAAGTTCCATGGCAGGGTCGACGCTACCGCAGCCGGAGCAGGGGTACGTCGAACAGCCCGACTACGGCTCCATAACGTCCTGACGGGCCCACGCCGCCCTGCCCTCCCCGGCTTCTCCCGGTCACCCCTTGCCGGCCGCCTCCACCATCTGCTTCAGCTTCTCCGGGGTCATGTCCCGGTCCTCCATGAGGTTCTTGCCGTTCAGCAGAACGGTCGGGGTGCCCGAGAAGCCGGCGGCGCCGAAGGCCTTGTGGACCTTGTCGACCCAGCTGTCGTGCGTGCCGTTCCTGACGCACTGGGCGAAGGCCGGGCCGTTCAGGCCGTCCACCTTGCCGGCCAGCTCGATGAGCCGGTCGTTGTCGGCGTAGGCGTCGTCGGTCTCCCTGGGCTGGTTCTCGAACAGCACGTCGTGGTACGCGGAGAACTTCCCGGCGTCCTGGGCACAGGCCGCGGCGTTGGCCGCGCGCAGCGAGCCGGTGCCGTTGAGGTTGCCGTCGATCAGCCTGACCAGGTGGTACTGGATCCTGAGCTTGCCGGAGTCGGTCAGCTCCTTGAGGACCGGGCGGTACGTCTTCTCGAAGGCCTGGCAGGCCGGGCAGCGGAAGTCCTCCCACACGGTGAGCGTCGACGCGGCACCGTCCTTGCCGACCGGGATCGCCAGGCTGTCCTTGCCCTGTGCGCCCGAGGGCGCCACGACCGGGCCCGCGCTGCTCTGCTCGCTCCTGCCCGCGTTGGCGGCCAGCACGCCGACCACCGCCGCCAGGCCCAGGACGCACACGACGCTCGCGGCCACGATCAGCGTGCGCCGCCGCTTCTCCGCGGCCTTCTGCTTCTCCCGCTCGGCCGCCAGCCGCTGCCGGGCGGTGCGCTTCTCCTGATGGTTCTTGTCGCTCACACCCCCAGAACGAGCCGGGGAGGCGCAATGCGCCTCCCCGGTCCCAGGACCACCCGTTCGAGGGACCGACGCGGTTGACCGCACGGTCCGCGGGGCTGCCGGCGTGTGCTGTGGCTACGTCCGTTCGCGCACCCCGAGTGCCAGCTCGCCCGCGAGTTCGCGGACGGCGGCGACACCGGCCGCGAGGTCCGGGGCGTCCAGCATCCGCTTGACGAAGGCGGAGCCGACGATCACCCCGTCGGCGAAGCCGGCCACCTCGGCGGCCTGGGCGCGGTTGGAGACGCCGAGGCCGACGCACACGGGCAGGCCGGTGCCGGTGGCCCGGGTCCGCTCGACCAGTTCCCGGGCCTGCGCGCTCACCGTCTCCCGGGTGCCGGTGACCCCCATCAGCGAAGCGGCGTAGACGAATCCGGAGCCCGCCGCGGTGATCTCGGCGATCCGCTTGTCCTTGCTGCTCGGCGCCACGACGAACACCGTCGCCAGGCCGTGCTTCGCGGCGTGCTCCCGCCACAGCGCCGACTCCTGCACCGGCAGGTCCGGCAGGATGCAGCCGGCGCCGCCCGCCTCGGCGAGCTCGGCGGTGAAGCGCTCGACGCCGTAGCGGTCGACCGGGTTCCAGTACGTCATGACGAGCACGGGCTTGCCGGTGGCCTTGTGGGCCTCCTCGACCGTCCGCATCACGTCCGCGATCCTGACGCCGCCGCGCAGCGCGATGTCGTCGGCGGTCTGGATGACGGGCCCGTCCAGGACCGGGTCGCTGTGCGGCAGCCCGACCTCGACGACGTCCGCGCCGGCGTCGAGGACGGCCTTGACCGCCTCGATGCCGCCCTCCACGGTCGGGAAGCCGGCCGGCAGATAGGCGATGAGCGCGGACCGGCCCTCCGCCTTCGCGGCCGCGAGGGTGTCGTTCAGCAGCTGGATGGTGCCGCTCACCTGGCGTCTCCCTCGATCTCGGCGGTGTCGGTCTCGTCGGCGGCCACCTCGGCGTCGGTGTCGTACAGGCCGAAGTAGCGGGCGGCGGTGTCCATGTCCTTGTCGCCGCGCCCGGACAGGTTGACCACGATCAGCCCGTCCTCGCCCAGCTCCCGGCCGACCTCGAGGGCGCCGGCCAGCGCGTGGGCGCTCTCGATCGCCGGGATGATGCCCTCGGTGCGCGACAGCAGGCGCAGCGCCCGCATGGCCGCGTCGTCGGTGATCGCGCGGTACTCGCCGCGCCCGGAGTCCTTCAGATAGGAGTGCTCGGGGCCGATGCCCGGGTAGTCCAGACCGGCCGAGATCGAGTACGGCTCGACGATCTGGCCCTCCTCGTCCTGCAGGACGTAGGAGCGGGAGCCGTGGAGGATGCCGGGCTCGCCGGCGGTCAGCGTGGCCGCGTGCTCGCCGGTCTCCAGGCCGCGTCCGGCGGGTTCGCAGCCGATGAGGCGCACACCGGTGTCCGGGATGAAGGCGTGGAAGAGGCCGATGGCGTTGGAGCCGCCGCCGACGCAGGCGACGGCCGCGTCGGGCAGGCGCCCGGTGCGCTCCAGGAGCTGGCGGCGGGCCTCGACGCCGATGATCCGGTGGAAGTCGCGGACCATGGCCGGGAAGGGGTGCGGTCCGGCGGCGGTGCCGAACAGGTAGTGGGTGTGGTCGACGTTGGCGACCCAGTCGCGGAACGCCTCGTTGATGGCGTCCTTCAGGGTGCGGCTGCCGGACTTCACGGCCACGACCTCGGCGCCGAGCATGCGCATCCGGGCGACGTTCAGGGCCTGTCGCCTGGTGTCGATCTCGCCCATGTAGATCGTGCACTGGAGCCCGAACAGGGCGCAGGCGGTGGCGGTGGCGACACCGTGCTGGCCGGCGCCGGTCTCCGCGATCACCCGGGTCTTGCCCATGCGCTTGGTGAGCAGGGCCTGGCCGAGCACGTTGTTGATCTTGTGGGAGCCGGTGTGGTTGAGGTCCTCGCGCTTGAGGAACACCCGGGCGCCGCCGGCGTGCTCGGCGAAGCGGGGCACCTCGGTCAGGGCACTGGGCCGGCCGGCGTAGTGCACGAGCAGCTCGTCGAGCTCGCGGGCGAACTCGGGGTCGGCCTTCGCCTTGTCGTACTCGACGGCGACCTCGTCCACGGCGGCGACGAGGGCCTCCGGGATGAACTTGCCGCCGAACGCGCCGAAGTAGCCCCCGGCACTGGGGAGCCGCCCCTCCGGATCGGGAACGAAGGATGTGCTGGGCATGCGGAAACCTCACGGTGAGTGCGGTGAACGGGTGGACACCAGTCTCCGTGGGGCGGAGCCCGTCAGACGGCCGCCGGCCGTGCGTGACCCGGCGTGCCCGCGCGGCAGGGAACCGCGTGCCCGGGCACGGCTCCGCGCCCCCGAGGGGGCTCCTGCCATCGCATGCCGTTCACCTGGCCCGGTTCGTCGCCGATGACGTACCGCACCCTGCGGCCGTGCACCCGTCGTGCCGGTGCACGGCACCCCCGGGGCCGGCAGCCGCGGGCGAGGCGGGCGTACGGGTCCCTGGAGGGCTCGGGGTCGGGGGCGAAGGGCACGGGTCAGCCCCGTCCGTGCCGCAGTGCCGGGTGCGCTCCGGCCGCCACCAGGTCGGCGACCGCCGCCTTGGGGTCGCGGCCGGTGACGAGGGACTCGCCGACCAGGACCGCGTCGGCGCCGGCGTTGGCGTAGGCGATGAGGTCGTGCGGGCCGCGGACCCCGGACTCGGCGACCTTGATGATGCCGTCCGGGATCTCCGGCGCCACCCGCTCGAAGGTGCCGCGGTCGACCTCGAGCGTCTTCAGGTTGCGCGCGTTGACGCCGATCACCTTGGCGCCCGCGGCCACCGCGCGCTCCACCTCCTCCTCGTCGTGGGTCTCGACGAGCGGGGTGAGTCCGATGGACACCGCGCGCTCGATCAGCGACTCCAGGGCCGGCTGGTCGAGGGCGGCGACGATCAGCAGGGCGAGGTCGGCGCCGTAGGCCCGGGCCTCCCACAGCTGGTACGAGGTGACGATGAAGTCCTTGCGCAGCACGGGGACGTCCACCCGCGCCCGGACCGCCTCCAGGTCCGCCAGCGAGCCGCCGAAGCGGCGCTCCTCGGTCAGCACCGAGATGGCGGCGGCGCCGCCGGCCTCGTAGTCCGCGGCGAGGCCGGCCGGGTCGGCGATCGCGGCCAGCGCGCCCTTGGACGGGCTGGAGCGCTTGACCTCGCAGATCACCTTGACGCCGTCGTCGCCCTTGAGCGCGGCCATCGCGTTCTTGGCGGCGGGGGCCTTGGCCGCACGCTCCTTGAGCTCGTCGAGGCTGACGCGTGCCTGCCGCTCCGCGAGGTCGGCACGGACTCCGTCGATGATCTCGTCGAGCACACTCACGCGAGCGGCCCCCTTCCAGACGGTGGACTGTTCTGATCGAGCGGCCTCCGGCGGTCTCCCGAAGCGGATCCGGCAGATCCGGCGGAACGGGCACGGCCCGGCAGACCAAGGAGATCAAGCGGGTGAAAACCGGTGGTCCCTGCGATGGTAGCCGGATCGGGACGCGGGCCTCGCATCCGGCCGACGGCGGTCCCACTCACCGGACATGCGCCGGCCGGGTGAGAGCACCCGGGGCCGGTCAGGGGTGGAGCCAGCTGCCGAACGGCAGGTTCCGGACCACGGTGAACACCACCAGGAGCACGCCGAAGCCCCACAGGGGCACCGGCCCGGGCTCGAACCGCAGCCGCCGTCCGCGGGCCGCGTGGACCGCCCAGAGCGTCCAGAACACGGCGAAGGCCACAAAGCCCGCCACGGCCAGGGCGTTGTCGCGCAGGGCCGCCACGAGGTCCCCGTGCAGGAAGGCGTGGGCACTGCGCAGTCCGCCGCACCCGGGGCAGTACAGGCCCGTGTGGCGCAGCAGCGGGCACACCGGGTAGTGGCCGGGTTCATGGGGGTCCACGACCCCGACGTAGGCGAAGGCGCCGGCGACGGCGGCCAGGACCCCGGCGGGGACGGCGAGCCGGCCCAGCACGGCCGTGGCATGCATCGGGACGGCCGGCTCGTCCTGCGTGTGCCGGGGGCGAGGGAGGGGCGTCCGGCCGCGTGTCACCCTCTGGCTGTCGGCGTTCACGCCTCGCATTCTGCCCCGGACCGGGCGCGCACGCCCGCGAGGGACGGGGCGTGCCGCCCTTCGGTTCCCCGTGTCGTACGGTCTCGCCGGGCGGGTCTCAGCTCTCGGCGCCGGCCGGCTCGCGCTCCTCGCGCTTGGCGACCTGGTGCACCGGGTGCTCGTCCTTCTGCCCGAGGCCCATCATGCGCATGATGCCGCCGACGACAGCGCCGAGCAGCGTGAGGGCGATGCCGGCCCAGAAGCCGACCGGCTTGGCCATCACCAGGAAGGCGCCCGCGACGCAGAAACCGATGAAGGAGATGATGACACCGGTCCAGGCGGCCGGGGTGTGACCGTGGTGGCTGCTGCCCGCCATGACTTGCTCCTCGTTGCTGTGTACGTGTCTGAGCCGGACGCTCGCGTCCATTGTCCCGTACGCGCACACGCGCGGTGAGCGGGGGTGGCTCCCTGCCACTGCCCCTCCTCACGGCGGGAGGGCTCCTCCCGGGGCGGCGGTCAGGCGGGGTCGGTGCCGGTCGGGTCCTCGCCGCGGTCCAGGGCCTTCCACAGCTCCTCCGGACGGTCGGGGTCGACCGGGCGCAAGGTGCCGGAGCGGGGCGCTCCGGCACGCTCGTAGCGGCCGGACATGGCGGGCCACAGACGTCCGTAGCGCAGCGCGATCAGACCCGCGAGGAGCAGCAGCACACCGCCGGCGGCCGCGACATAGGGCCATCCGGTGTGGCTGAGCGTGGCGGCGGTCGCGGCGGTGTCGCCGGCGGCCCGGGCGGCCTTCTCGTCGAGGGCGGAGCTGTCGGAGGCGCCGAGCAGGGCGGCGGCGGCCGTGCCTGCGCCGGACAGCGCGAGCAGCGCGGCGACCAGGACACGGCCGAGGCGGCGGACGGCGAAGACGGCGACGAGCGCGGCCAGGCCCACGACGGCGAGCGCCGCGGGCACGCCGGTGACCTCGCTGCCCTTGGCGGTCAGGGGGAAGGCGCCGCCGGCCACCGTCGCGGTGCCCTCCGCCCAGTGCTGCCGGCTGGCCAGCAGGGCCACGGCCGCGCCGAGCGCCCCGCACAGCAGGGCGGCGGCGAGGCTCCGGCGGCCGGACCGGGCGGAGGCGGCTTCACAGCGGGAGTCGGGTGCAGCAGCAGTCACGTAGTCCACTATCGCCCGGACTCCGCACGCCGGGTCATCCGGGGTTCCCTCAGGAAGCCCTGGAAGCCCGGGAGGCAGCCTGCTGTCCCAGCCGGTTGGCCGTGTGCACGGCGCGCAGGACGGCCGCCGCCTTGTTGCGGCACTCGGTGTCCTCGGCGACCGGGTCGGAGTCGGCGACGATCCCGGCGCCCGCCTGGACGTAGGCCGTGCCGTCGCGCAGCAGGGCGGTGCGGATGGCGATCGCGGTGTCGGAGTCGCCGGCGAAGTCCAGATAGCCGACGCAGCCGCCGTACAGCCCGCGCCGGGACGGTTCGAGCTCCTCGATGATCTGCATCGCGCGCGGCTTCGGCGCGCCGGACAGGGTGCCGGCCGGGAAGCAGGCGGTGAGCACGTCGAAGGCGGTGCGGCCCTCGGCGACCCGCCCGGTCACGGTGGAGACGATGTGCATCACATGCGAGTACCGCTCGATGGACATGAAGTCGACGACCTCGACGGAGCCCGGTTCGCAGACCCGGCCCAGGTCGTTGCGCCCGAGGTCGACGAGCATCAGGTGCTCGGCGCGCTCCTTGGGGTCGGCGAGCAGTTCCTCGGCGAGGGCCTGGTCCTCCTGCGGGGTGGCGCCGCGCGGCCGGGTGCCGGCGATGGGGTGCATCATGGCCCGCCCGTCCTCGACCTTCACCAGCGCCTCCGGGCTGGACCCGACGACGTCGAAGCCGTCGAGACGGAGCAGGTACATGTACGGCGAGGGGTTGGTGGTCCTGAGGACCCGGTAGACGTCCAGCGCGCTGGCCGTGCACGGCGTCTCGAAGCGCTGCGAGGGGACGACCTGGAAGGCCTCGCCCGCGCGGATGCGCTCCTTGACGTCGTCCACGGCCGCCTGGAAGTCCTTGCCGCCCCACAGGGCGGTGTACTCAGGCAGTTCGGAGGGCGGCAGGGCGGCCGGGGGCTGGGCGACGGGGCGGGACAGGTCCGCCTCCATGGCGTCCAGGCGGGCCATGGCGTCGGCGTAGGCCTCGTCGACGCCGGTGTCCAGGTCGTTGTGGTTGATCGCGTTGGCGATCAGCAGGACCGTGCCGTCCCAGTGGTCGAGGACCGCGAGGTCGGAGGTGAGCAGCATGGTCAGCTCGGGCACGCTCGCCGGGTCGCCGCCGTCCCGCTCGCGGGAGCCGATCCTCTCCAGACGGCGTACGGCGTCGTAGCCGAGGTAGCCGACCATGCCGCCGGTGAAGGGCGGCAGGCCCAGGTCGTGGGTGAGGTCGCGGGGGGTGTGCAGGGCCTCAATGGTGGCGCGCAGGGCGGCGAGCGGGTCGCCCCCGAGGGGGACGCCGACCGGCGGGGTGCCGAGCCAGTGGGCCTGGCCGTCGCGCTCGGTGAGGGTGGCGGCGCTGCGGACGCCGACGAAGGAGTAACGGGACCAGGTGAAGGCGGAGCGGCCGCTCTCGGCGGACTCCAGCAGGAAGGTGCCGGGGCGCTCGGCGGCGAGCTTGCGGTAGAGCGCGACGGGCGTGTCGCCGTCGGCGAGGAGCTTGCGGGTGACCGGGATGACGCGGCGGTCGGCGGCCAGCTTGCGGAACGTCTCGAGGTCCATGGCGGCCGCCCCTACTGCTCTTCGGTCCGTGCGCCGGAATCGGTGCCGTCGAACAGGACGTCGGCGTCGAAGCAGGTGCGGTCGCCGGTGTGGCAGGCGGCCCCCACCTGGTCGACCTTGACCAGCACGGCGTCGGCGTCGCAGTCGAGGGCGACGGACTTGACGTACTGCACGTGCCCGGAGGTGTCGCCCTTGACCCAGTGCTCCTGGCGGCTGCGCGACCAGTAGGTGCAGCGGCCGGTGGTCAGCGTGCGGTGCAGCGCCTCGTCGTCCATCCAGCCGAGCATCAGCACCTCGCCGGTGTCGTACTGCTGGGCGATCGCGGGCAGCAGCCCGTCGGCGCTGCGCTTGAGACGTGCCGCGATCCTCGGGTCGAGGCTGCTGGTGGGGGATGTGCCGGACGTGCTGGTCATGGGTGCCATTGTGCCGTGCGGCCCCGGCCGCGGGCCGTGTTGTCCACTGTGCGGACTCGCTGTGTAGCCGTAGGCTGACTCCATGTCGACCTTTGCCAAGCGCGAACGGCTTCTGCTCGCCGATCTCCTGGAGACCGCCGGTCCGGACGCGCCCACCCTCTGCGAGGGCTGGCGCACCCGTGACCTCGCCGCTCACGTGGTGGTGCGCGAGCGGCGTCCCGACGCGGTCGGGGGCCAGCTGATCAAGCAGCTCGCACCCCGCTTGCAGAAGGTGATGGACGAGTACACGGCCAAGCCGTACGAGGAGCTGATCCAGCTGATCCGTACCGGCCCGCCGCGCTTCTCGCCCTTCCAGCTCAAGCAGATCGACGAGGCGGCCAACACCGTCGAGTTCTACGTCCACGCGGAGGACGTGCGCCGTGCCCAGCCCGACTGGACGCCGCGCGAGCTCGACCCGGTCTTCCAGGAGACCCTGTGGTCCCGCCTGGAGCGCACCGCCCGGCTGCTGGGCCGGGGCGTCCCGACGGGTCTGGTCCTACGCCGTCCCGACGGGCAGACGGTCGTCGCCCACCGGGGCACGCCGGTGGTGACGGTGACGGGCGAGCCGTCGGAGCTGCTGCTGTTCGCGTTCGGCCGGCAGAGTGCCGCCCGGGTCGAGGCGGAGGGCGACCAGGACGCGATCACGAAGCTGTCGCAGACCAAGAAGCTGGGCATCTGACCCGGCCGTCCGTCACCCGCCGCCCGTCACCCGTCGTCCGTCCGTCGCCCGGCCCGCCCGCCGTCCGCCGCCGCGGCGGTCAGCGGGGCAGCTCGACGCGCCGCAGGTCGCGGGCGGCCAGGGTGACGACGCCGCCCAGCCCGCACACCGCCGCGCTGACCACGAACACCGGGCCGGTCCCCCAGATCCCGATCGCCGCGGCGGACAGCGGCATGCTCAGCGGTGCGAACCCCAGGCTGACCAGGCCGGCCACGGCGGTGACCCGTCCGAGGTAGGCCGGGTCGGCCTGGGTCTGCAGCAGTGCGCCGCACAGGGCGCCGCTGAGGCCGGTGAGAAGGCCGATCAGCACGGCCACGCCGAGGGCGGCGACGACACTCGGGACATGGGCGAGGGTCCCGATGGCCACGGCGCCGGCGATGATCGCGTACGCGGTCGTGCGCCCGGCCCGCGGCAGCCGGCCGCGCACGGTCAGCAGCAGGGAGGCCGCGCCCGCCCCGGCGCTGAATCCGGCCAGTGTCCAGCCCAGCCCGGAGGCGCCCCAGCCGCGTTCGTCGGCCAGCAGGGCCAGGCCGACGTTGAGCGGGGCCATGAAGCCGAGGTCGCCGAGGGCGATGGTCAGCATCAGCGGGGCGAGGACGCGGTGGCGGCGGATGTAGCGCAGTCCGTCCACCAGGTCCCGCCAGGCGGTGGAGCCGCCGGTACCCGCAGAACCGCCGGTGTCGCCGGATCCGTCGGGGCCGCCGGTGCCCCCCGTGTCGCCGGGGGCGTCCTGCGGCGGCTTCCGGAGCCGTACGGAGACCAGCAGCGGCACGGACGCGGCCATCAGCAGCCCGGCGGTCCCCAGGGCCGCCGCCGCGCCCCCGAGCGCGACCCCGAGACCGCCGAGCGGCGCGCCGACGACGCTCGCGAGCCGGATCGCCAGTCCCCGCATGCCCTGCACCCGCGCGAGTTGCCCGCGGCTCGTCACGCGCGCGGGCAGGGCGCCCACGGCCGGCAGGAAGACGGCGTCGACGGTGCCGAAGACCAGGGCCAGCACGGCCAGCGGCCACAGCCCCGGGCTGGTCGCCCAGAACAGTGCCGCCACCGCGAGGACGGCCGCGCACCGCACGGCGTCGCTGCCGATGACGACGGTGCGCGGCCCGAGCCGGTCGGCGAGCGTTCCCCCGCCCAGCATGAGCAGGAGCCGGGGGACGGAGCCCACGGCCATCACCGCTCCCGCCTGGGCGGGCGAACCGGCGCGGACCGCCGCCCAGGACAGGGCGATGTAGTAGATGTTGTCGCCGACCATCGAGAGGGTGTAGGCGGCGAGCCACCGCAGGACGTTGCCGTCCCGGTGAGCGGGGCGTTCGACGGCGGGTGCGCCGGTGCGTCTGCCGGTGGACGCGGTGGGGGCGGGAGGCACGGTGGTCAACGAACCGGGTGTCCCGCCTCCCGCAGGGTCTGCTTGACCTGTCCGATGCGCAGATCACCGAAGTGGAAGACCGAGGCGGCCAGCACCGCGTCCGCGCCCGCGGCGATCGCCGGGGGGAAGTCCTCGAGCCTGCCGGCCCCGCCCGAGGCGATGACCGGGATGGTGACGTGCTTGCGGACGGCGGCGATCATCTCCAGGTCGTAGCCGTCCTTGGTGCCGTCGGCGTCCATGGAGTTGAGCAGGATCTCGCCCGCGCCCAGCTCGGCCGCCCGGTGGGCCCACTCGACCGCGTCGATGCCGGTGCCGCGGCGACCGCCGTGGGTGGTCACCTCGAAGCTCCCGGAGGGCGTGCGGCGGGCGTCGATCGACAGGACCAGCACCTGGCGGCCGAAGCGTTCGGCGATCTCCCGGATCAGGTCGGGGCGCGCGATCGCGGCCGTGTTGACGCCCACCTTGTCCGCGCCCGCCCGCAGCAGCCGGTCCACGTCCTCGACCGTACGGACGCCGCCGCCGACCGTCAGCGGGATGAACACCTGCTCGGCGGTGCGGCGCACCACGTCGTACGTCGTCTCCCGGTTGCCCGAGGACGCGGTGATGTCCAGGAAGGTCAGCTCGTCGGCACCCTCGGCGTCGTACACCTTGGCCATCTCGACGGGGTCGCCCGCGTCGCGCAGGTTCTTGAAGTTGACGCCCTTGACGACCCGGCCGTTGTCCACGTCCAGGCAGGGGATGACTCGGACCGCGAGGGTCATGGGTCCACGGCTCCTCTGAATGCCTCTAGTTCCACTTCGACCAGGATGCGCGGGTCGACGAAGCCCTCCACGATCAGCAGGGTGGAGACCGGACGCACCGAGTCGAACAGTTCCTTGTGGGCGCGGCCCACCTCGTCCACGTCCCGCTGATGGGTCAGGTACATCCGTGTCCTGACCACCGACTCGGGGCCGAGCCCGAACTCGGCGATCGCCTCCAGCGCGTTGCCGAAGGCCACCCTGGCCTGCTCGTACGGGTCGCCCTCCCCGTACAGCACCCGGCCCTTGAAGGCCGTGGTGCCGGCCACCAGGACACGGTCGCCCGCCGCCACGGCGCGTGCGAAACCGATGCTCTCCTCCCAGGGACTTCCGCTCTGCACGCGCCGCACGGCACCGCTCATGACGACACTGCCTCCAGGGCCTCTTCCAGGGTGAACGCCTTGGCGTACAGGGCCTTCCCCACAATGGCGCCCTCGATGCCGAGCGGAACGAGGGCCGCGATCGCCCGCAGGTCGTCGAGCGAGGAGACACCGCCGGAGGCCACCACCGGGCGGTCCGTCGCCGCGCACACGTTCCTCAGCAGCTCCAGGTTGGGGCCCTGCAGGGTGCCGTCCTTGGCGATGTCGGTGACGACGTAGCGCGCACAGCCCTCCTTGTTGAGGCGCTCCAGCGTCTCGTACAGGTCGCCGCCGTCGCGGGTCCAGCCGCGGCCGCGCAGGGTGGTGCCCCGTACGTCCAGACCGACCGCGATCCGGTCGCCGTGCTCGGCGATGACCTTGGCGACCCACTCGGGGCTCTCCAGCGCGGCCGTGCCCAGGTTCACGCGGGTGCAGCCGGTGGCCAGCGCGGCTTCGAGGGACTCGTCGTCGCGGATGCCGCCGGACAGCTCCACCTTGATGTCCACCGCCCTGGTGACCTCGGCGATCAGCTCCCGGTTGCTGCCGGTGCCGAACGCGGCGTCGAGGTCGACCAGGTGCAGCCACTCGGCGCCCGAGCGCTGCCAGGTCAGGGCGGCCTCGAGGGGAGAGCCGTAGGAGGTCTCGGTCCCGGCCTCGCCGTGCACGAGGCGGACGGCCTGGCCGTTGCGGACGTCGACGGCGGGGAGGAGTTCGAGCTTCGAAGCCATCAGAGGGTTCCGATCCAGTTGGTCAGCAGCTGCGCTCCGGCGTCGCCGGACTTCTCGGGGTGGAACTGCGTGGCCCACAGGGCGCCGTTCTCCACGGCGGCCACGAAGGGCTTGCCATGGGTGGCCCAGGTGACCTTGGGGGCGTCCATCACCGGGTTGTGCGTCTCCATGCTCCAGTCGTGGACGGCGTAGGAGTGCACGAAGTAGAAACGGGCGTCCGGGTCCAGACCGGCGAACAGCTCCGAGCCGGCCGGTGCCTGGACGGTGTTCCAGCCCATGTGGGGGACGACGTCCGCCTGGAGCGGCCCGACCGTGCCGGGCCACTCCTCCAGCCCCTCGGTCTCGACACCGTGCTCGATGCCGCGGGCGAAGAGGATCTGCATGCCGACGCAGATGCCCATCACCGGACGTCCGCCGGCCAGCCGGCGCTCGATGACCCAGTCGCCGCGTGCCTCCCTCAGGCCCCGCATGCAGGCGGCGAAGGCTCCCACGCCCGGCACCAGCAGTCCGTCGGCGTTCATCGCCTTGTCGTAGTCACGGGTGATCTCGACCTCGGCCCCCACGCGCGCGAGGGCCCGCTCGGCCGAGCGCACATTGCCGAAGCCGTAGTCGAAGACGACGACCTTCTTCCTGGCGGTCTTCTCGGCCGTCTTCTCGGCCGTGCCGGGGACGGTCACTTCCACACCTCCAGCCGCAGCACGCCCGCGGCGAGGCACAGGGCCGCGCCGACGGACAACAGCACGATGAGGCTCTTCGGCATCTGCTGCCTGACGAAGGAGATGACACCGCCGACCAGGAACAGGCCGACGACGATCAGCAGAGTCGACAGACCGGTCACAGCGCGCCCTTCGTGGACGGGATGATGCCCGCCGCGCGCGGGTCGCGCTCGGAGGCGTACCGCAGGGCCCGGGCCAGCGCCTTGAACTGGCACTCCACGATGTGGTGCGCGTTGCGCCCGTAGGGCACGTGCACATGCAGCGCGATCTGGGCCTGGGCGACGAAGGACTCCAGGATGTGGCGGGT
This sequence comes from Streptomyces thermoalcalitolerans, assembly GCF_039525155.1. Classification (NCBI taxonomy): domain Bacteria; kingdom Bacillati; phylum Actinomycetota; class Actinomycetes; order Kitasatosporales; family Streptomycetaceae; genus Streptomyces; species Streptomyces thermoalcalitolerans. Next base: position 20,808 of record NZ_BAAAHG010000013.1, read on the forward strand.
CATCGTGGTGTCGTACGCGCCGATCATCGGCGCCATGTTCTCGGGCTCGGTGTGCACGAGGTAGGGGCGGCCGGACAGGTCGACGGTGACCTGGGCGAGGGCCTCGTCCAGCGGGACCGCGCAGGTGCCGAAGCGGTGGATCCCCTTCTTGTCGCCGAGCGCCTGCTTGAAGGCGGCACCGAGGGCGAGGGCGGTGTCCTCGATGGTGTGGTGGGAGTCGATGTGCAGGTCGCCGTCGGTCTTCACGGTCAGGTCGAACAGACCGTGCCGGCCGAGCTGGTCGAGCATGTGGTCGTAGAAGCCGACTCCGGTGGTGATGTCGGTCCTGCCGGTGCCGTCGAGGTCGATCTCGACGAGGACCGACGTCTCCTTGGTGGTGCGCTCCACGCGCCCGACGCGGCTCATGTGCTCTGCTCCTGTTCCTTCTTCAGTTCGCGGATCGCGTCGAGGAACGCGTCGTTCTCCGCCGGCGTCCCGGCGGTGACCCGCAGCCACCCCGGTACGCCGTTGTCACGGACCAGGACGCCCCGGTCCAGGATCTTCCGCCAGGCGGCGTGGGAGTCCGCGAACCGCCCGAACTGGACGAAGTTGGCGTCCGACTCCGTCACCTCGTAGCCGGCCGCGCGCAGTTCGGCGACCAGCCGGTCGCGTTCGGACTTCAGCTGCTCGACGTAGCCGAGCAGGGTGTCGGTGTGCTCCAGGGCGGCCAGCGCCGTCGCCTGGGTGATGGACGACAGATGGTACGGCAGCCGGACCAGCTGGACGGCGTCCACGACCGCCGGGTGCGCGGCGAAGTAGCCCAGGCGCAGCCCGGCGGCGCCGAACGCCTTCGACATGGTGCGTGAGATCACGAGGTTCGGCCGGCCGTCCAGCAGCGGCAGCAGCGAGCCCTTGTGGCTGAACTCGATGTACGCCTCGTCCACGATCACCATCGACGGCTTCGCCGCCTGCGCGGCCTCGTACAGCGCGAGGACGGTCTCGGAGGGGACCGCGCCGCCGGTGGGGTTGTTGGGCGTGGTGACGAAGACGACGTCCGGGCGGTGCTCGGCGATCGCCTTCTCGGCGGCGGCGAGGTCGATCGTGAAGTCCTCGTCGCGCGGTCCGGTGATCCACTCCGTGCCCGTGCCGCGCGCGATGAGCGCGTGCATGGAGTACGACGGCTCGAAGCCGATCGCGCTGCGGCCCGGTCCGCCGAAGGTCTGCAGCAGCTGCTGGATGACCTCGTTGGAGCCGTTGGCCGCCCAGACGTTGCCGGCGCCGACCGGGTGGCCGCTCGTCCGAGTCAGGTACTCGGCGAGCCGGGTGCGCAGCTCGACCGCGTCCCGGTCCGGGTAGCGGTTGAGGGTGCGGGCGGCCTCGCGCACCCGCTCGGCGATCCGCTCGACCAGCGGCTCGGGCAGCGGATAGGGGTTCTCGTTGGTGTTCAGCCGTACGGGGACGTCCAGCTGGGGTGCGCCGTAGGGGGACTTGCCGCGCAGCTCGTCCCGGAGGGGCAGGTCGTCGATTCCGAAGCTTCCGAAGCTCACTTGCTCTCAGGCACCTTCCAGCCGAATCGCGCCTTGATCGCCGCGCCGTGCGCCGGCAGGTCCTCCGCCTCGGCCAGGGTCACCACGTGGTGGGCGACCTCGGCGAGGGCGTCCCGGCTGTAGTCCACGATGTGGATGCCGCGCAGGAAGGACTGCACGGACAGGCCCGAGGAGTGGCAGGCGCAGCCACCGGTCGGCAGGACATGGTTGGAGCCGGCCGCGTAGTCGCCGAGGGAGACCGGCGCCCAGGGGCCGACGAAGATCGCGCCGGCGTTGCGCACCCGGTCGGCGACCGCGGCGGCGTCGGCGGTCTGGATCTCCAGGTGCTCCGCGCCGTAGGCGTCGACCACGCGCAGGCCCTCCTCCAGACCGTCGACCAGGACGATCGCGGACTGCTTGCCGGACAGGGCCGGGCGGATCCGGTCCTCGACGTGCCTGGTCGCCGCGACCTGCGGCTCCAGCTCCTTCTCCACCGCGTCGGCGAGCTCCACGGAGTCGGTGACCAGGACGGCGGCGGCCAGCGGGTCGTGCTCGGCCTGGCTGATCAGGTCGGAGGCGACGTGCACCGGGTCGGCCGTGGCGTCGGCGAGGATCGCGATCTCGGTGGGGCCGGCCTCGGTGTCGATGCCGATCCTGCCGGTGAAGTAGCGCTTGGCGGCGGCGACCCAGATGTTGCCGGGGCCGGTGACCATGTTCGCGGCCGGGCAGGACTCGGTGCCGTACGCGAACATCGCGACGGCCTGGGCGCCGCCGGCCGCGTACACCTCGTCGATGCCGAGCAGCGCGCAGGCGGCGAGGATCGTCGGGTGCGGCAGCCCGCCGAACTCCGCCTGGGGCGGCGAGGCGAGCGCGACCGACTCCACGCCGGCCTCCTGGGCGGGCACGGCGTTCATGACCACGGAGGACGGGTAGACCGACCGGCCTCCGGGCGCGTACAGCCCGACCCGCTCGACCGGCACCCACTTCTCGGTCACCGAGCCGCCGGGCACCACCTGGGTGGTGCGGGTGGTGCGGCGCTGTTCGCGGTGGACGAGCCGGGCCCGCCGGATGGACTCCTCCAGGGCAGCGCGCACGGCCGGGTCCAGCCGCTCCCGTGCCTCCTTGAGGGCCTGGGCCGGAACGCGCACCGACTCCAGGCGCACGCCGTCGAACTTCTCGGCGAAGTCGATCAGCGCCGCGTCGCCGCGATGATGCACGGCCTCACAGATCGGACGCACCTTCTCCAGGGCGGCCGAGACGTCGAAGTCGGCTCGGGGCAGCAGGTCTCGCAGGGCGGGGCCCTCGGGAAGGGCGTCGCCGCGCAGATCGATTCGGGAGATCACGGTTTCAATTCTCTCAGAACTCGCACGGGCCCCGTTCGCCCGTATCAGTGGCTGATACACAACCCCGCAGCAGGTGGACTCCGGTCACATCCGCCTCCCGCGGAAAGGGTTTGTCACTGCTCGCGTTCAGACTGTCACGCAACGGGCATCACCTGTGGTGCGCGACGCAGAACCCACGAGTAGCCGGGGAAGCACGAGCAGCCGGGGAAGGAGGAAGGCCGTGACCGAGGGGGCCGGCATCCGTGCCGGGGACCCGCCCGGGGACCTGACCACCACCGAGGCGGGCATGTGGCAGGCCTTTCGCAACGGGAGCGAGTACGACCTGCGCAGCGGGGACGCCGCGGTCGACGATCCGCACGGCGGTCTGCCGTGGGGCCCCGAGCGGACCGTACGCGCGCGTGTCGTCTCCTGGCTTCTGCTGGACGGGCCGCCCGCGTTCGCCGGGCGTGTGCCGTCCCTGAAACTGACCGGTCTGCGGATCGCGGGCACCCTGGACCTCGCCGGCGGCACGATCGTGCCGTACGTGGAACTGAAGGGCTGCCGGTTCGAGCAGCAGATCCTCCTGCCGGAGGCCCGCTTCACGACCGTACGGCTGGTGGACTGCTCGGTGCCCCGGCTGGAGGCGGCCCGTGTGCAGATCGAGGGCGACCTGCATCTGCCGCGCTGCCGGTTTCCGGGCGGGATCCGGCTCACCGATGCGCAGATAGGCACGGACCTGCTGCTCAACCAGGCGGTCGTGCACCAGGACCGCACGGGCCGTTCGATCGCCGCCGACGGGCTGACGGTCGGCCAGGACCTCCAGGCGGAGCTGCTGCAGTCGTACGGCGAGTTCAGCCTGCGCAGCGCGAAGATCGGCGTCTCGTTGAACCTGCGCGGGGCACGGCTGGTCAACACACGGGCGCGGTTCGCGCTGAACGCGCCCCGGCTGACCGTCGAGCGCACCCTGTATCTCACTCCGGCGGGCCTGGGCGGTTCGTCCAGCGGTGTGACCCCCGCGCGCGGGACGCGGATCCAGCCCTTCGAGTGCCAGGGCGGGATACGTCTGGACGACGGGCGGTTCGGGGACGCGATCGACCTGGGGCGGGCCCGGTTCTCCTTCACCGGCGAGCAGGAACTGTCGCTGCGCCGGGTGCAGACGCCCGAGCTGCGTTTCCTCGGGGAGAAGCCGTCGGGCGGCAGGGTGGTGCTGTCCGGGGCGCGGACCGTCACCCTCGTCGACCGGGCGAGCAGCTGGCCCGGCCCGGGCCGGCTGCACATGAACGGCTTCGTCTACGAGAACCTGGTGCCGCGGGGCCCGTTCCCCCTGGCCGAGCGCCTGAACTGGGTGGCGGCGGCGACCGCCGAGTACAACCCGGAGCCCTACGAGCGGCTGGCCGCCGTGCTGCGGGCGGCGGGCGAGGACGAGGACGCGCGCGAGGTGCTGCTCGCCAAGCACCGCCACCGCCGCGAGACCTTGCCGATCGCCGCCAAGCTCGTGGGCTACGTCCAGGACTGGACGGTGGCCTACGGGTACCGTCCGGGCCGGGCCGCGGTGTGGATGGCCGTGCTGTGGGCGGCGGGCACGCTCGCGTTCGCGTACGCCGGCCGGCCCTGGGCTCCCCCGGACGAGGCCCCCGACTGGGATCCCGCCCTCTTCACCCTGGACCTGCTCCTGCCGGTCGTCGACCTCGGCCAGGAGGGCCGGTGGCAGCTGAGCGGCGGCTGGCAGTGGCTCGCCTCGGCCCTGATCCTCCTCGGCTGGACCCTGGCCACCACGGTGGCGGCGGGGGCGACCCGGCTGCTGCGGCGCGGCTAGAACGCAACCAGCACCGCGAAACCCCGGCCACCGGACGGCATCCGGGTGCCCGACGAAGCCCGGCGGCCGGGCGGGCGCCTGGCCGCCGGGCGGGCACCTTTTACCCTCTCTTGACCGGCCGCCGTACAACTTTTTCCGGCTTGCCTTCACCCTCTGGCGCGCCGCGACCTGCGGTCCTTCAATGGTCGACACCATGGCTCTGCTCCTCCCGTTCATCCGCTCCCGTACGGCCAAGGGCGCTTTCATCCGCTCCCCCCGTACGGCCAAGGGCGCGCCGTGCCCCGCCGCCGGACTCCCCGCCGACGGCCCTTCCGCCGCCGGTCTCCCCGCCGACGACGAGGTGCTCCTCGACGCGCCCGATGAACACCTCGGCCCGGCGCTGGTCGCCGCCGCCCAGGGCGCCTACGGCCCCGCCGCCGACCTGCTCGCCGCCACCCGCCGGGAGGCCCGCTGGGAGGACCGCGACCGGTATGCGCTCCGGCTGGCCGCCTTCGCCCGCTCGCGCTCCGAGTGGCTGGACGCCTGGCGCGCCGCGGCCCCCCAGGACCCGGACGCGCTGCTGCTCACCGCCCAGCTCGCGGTCGACCGCGCCTGGCCCTCGCCCGCACGGGCCGAGCTGCTGCGCGAGGTCAGCCCGCTGATCACGGCCGCCGCGCGCGCCGACGACCGCGATCCCGTGCCGTGGCGGGTCGCCCTGGACCACGCGCGCGGCAGCCGCGCCGGGCACCGGTACTTCGAGGAGCTGTGGGAGGCCGCGGTCCGCCGCGCCCCGCACCACTACGGCTGCCATGTCGCCGCCCTGCGCTATCTGGCCTCCTGCTGGCACGGCTCCCACCGCGAGTGCCTCGACTTCGCCGACCGGGCCGCCCAGGACGCCCCGGCCGGCTCGCTCGCGCAGGCGCTGCCGCTGCGGGCCGCCTTCTCCTATCTGACCGACGGCTGCGGGCCCGGGATACCGCGGCCCCGGCTGGACGCGGCCGCCGACCGGGCGATCGCCCTGTCCGCCGGTTTCCCGGCCGCCGTGCCCTGGCCCGCGGAGATCCGCAACCTGCTGACCTACGTCCTGATGCGCCTCGGCCGCCGGGAGGAGGCCCTGGCCCAGCTGCGCCTCATCGGCCCGTACGCCACCTCGTTCCCCTGGGACCGGCTGTCGGAGGACCCGCTGGGCCTGTTTCTCGCGCTGCGCCGCGACCTGGGGGCGGCACCGGCGGCGCGGCCGTCCCGGTGGACGCGGGGGAAGCGCGGCGGACGCAACCGCCTCCGCGGCCATTAGGCTTCTGCGTCGTGACCACCGTCCGCCTCCCCCTCTTCCCCCTGAACTCGGTGCTGTTCCCGGGGCTGGTCATTCCCCTGAACATCTTCGAGGAGCGCTATCGCGCCATGATGCGCACGCTGCTGAAGATCCCCGAGGACGAACCGCGCCGGTTCGCCGTGGTGGCCATCCGCGACGGGCACGAAGTGGCCCCGAGCGCCCCGGGCATGCCCGATCCGACGGCCCTGCCCGAGCGCGGTGCCGCGGCCGGGTTCGGCCCCGACCCGGCCAGGGCGTTCCACGGCGTGGGCTGTGTGGCGGACGCGGCGACCATACGGGAGCGGGCCGACGGCACCTTCGAGGTGCTGGCCACCGGCACCACCCGGGTACGGCTGCTGTCGGTGGACGCCTCCGGCCCGTTTCTCGTGGCCGAGCTGCAGGAGCTGGCCGAGGAGCCCGGTGACGAGGCGGGCGCGCTGGCCGAGGGGGTGCTGCGGGCCTTCCGCGAGTACCGGAAACGGCTGGCGGGCGCGCGGGAGCGGTCGCTGTCCACGGGCGCGGAGCTGCCGGACCAGCCGAGCGTGGTGTCGTACCTGGTGGCGGCGGCGATGGTGCTCGACACGCCGACCAAGCAGCGGCTGCTCCAGGCGCCCGACACCTCCTCCCGGCTGCGCGACGAGCTGAGGCTCCTGCGCACGGAGACGGCGATCATCCGTAGTCTGCCCTCGTTGCCGGCCGTGGACCTGACCCACGGCCCGACGAGCCTGAACTGACAGCCCCGTGCACGGCGGGAACGCGCACGGCGAGGAATCCGATGGCGAAGAAGACGAAGAAACAGCCGGGCGGCACGCCGGCGACAGTGGCCCTGACGTCCGCGGGCGTGGAGTACACGGTCCACGCCTACGACCACGACCCCTCCCACCCCTCCTACGGCGAGGAGGCGGCCGAGGCGATGGGGGTCTCCCCGGAGCGGGTCTTCAAGACGCTGGTCGCCGACGTCGACGGCAGGCTCACGGTGGCCGTCGTCCCCGTGGCGGGCTCCCTGGACCTCAAGGCCCTGGCGGCGGCGGTCGGCGGCAAACGCGCGGCCATGGCCGACCCCGTGCTCGCGGAACGCACCACGGGCTATGTCCGCGGCGGCATCTCGCCCCTCGGCCAGCGCAAAAAACTCCCCACGGTCCTGGACGACTCGGCCATGACCCACGCCACGATCTGTGTCTCGGCGGGCCGCAGGGGCCTGGAGGTGGAGCTGTCGCCGAAGGATCTGGCCGTCCTGACCGACGCGGTCCTGGCCCCGATCGGACGCCCGTAGCCGCGCGCCGCCCATGGCCGCGTCCCGTCCGCAGCCGTGCCCCGTCCGCGGGCACGGCCCCCACGGCCCCTCGCGGCCGGCGCGCGCCGAAGGCTACGGCGCCGAAGTCTCCTCGTACGGCCCGTACGGCTCCGGGTCCCGCGGCCCGAACAGCGCCGTCAGCCCGAGGTGGACGACCAGCGCGGCCAGCGACCAGGCCAGCAGCGCCCCCGGTGCCCCCAGCGTCAGCGGCGCCGGGAAGGTGACCCCCTCGCCCACCTCCCTGGCATGGGCGATCACGTCCTGCTCGGGTCCCAGCGCCACCCCCAGCCGCCAGGCCAGCAGCGATCCCAGCAGGCCCCCGAGGCACAGCGCCACCACCAGCGGCACACCCCCGCGCCGCCGCACCAGGAAGACGGTCACCGCGCTCACGGCGCCGAAGGCCAGCCCCAGCAGCGTGAACGTTCCGTCGATCCCGATCGCCTGCTCCCCCTCGGTCTCCTTGGGGTAGACGGCCCAGCTGTTCCCGGAGGCGATCCCGACCAGCGGCACCCGCGGTGCCAGCCACAGCCAGAGCAGCCCCAGCAGCACCCCGCCGAGCGTCACGGCCACCAGGACGACGACGGCCTCCCGGATCTCGGTCCGCAGGCCGGGGCCGTCCTGGTCGTACACGCGCACCGCCGGGGCTCCGGCGGGCGGTTCCTGCCGGTTCCGCGCGGCGTCGGGCTGCCCCAGGTCCGGGGACCGGAACGGCTGTGAGGGCCGCCGGTGCGGCGGCTGAGGTGGAGTCAACGGAGCGGTCACCTCGTCATCGTGCCAGTTGCGTCGAAAATCCGCGTCGTCATCGAAGTCGTCATCGAACGGCAGCCCTGCGGTACGCCCAGGTGGCGACGGCCAGTGAGACCACCCCGACCCCGGCGCAGACGGCCATGTCGGCGAGGACCAGCGCCCAGTCGGGACGGGCCGCGAAGGTACGGGCGTACGCCTCCACGCCGTACGTCGACGGCAGCAGGTCGCGCAGCAGCCTGATCGCTCCCGGCATACGGTCGGGAGGCAGCACGCCGAGCAGCAGCGCCGCCGACATCCCCAGCTGTCCGAGCAGGGTGGCGAGCTCCGGACGCGGTGCGAGCAGCCCGCAGACGGCGCCGAGCCCGGAGAGCGCGGCACCCGCGAGCGGGATCACCACCGCCAGCACCCACAGGTTGCCCAGCGGCAGCCCGAACAGCACGCATCCGAACACGGCGGTCACGAGCGTGCCCGGCACCGTGAAGGACGCGTACGCGCCCGCCGCGCCCAGCACCACGGCCGCGGGCGGCACCGGCAGCGTCGCGTAGTGGTCGAGCCCGCCGCCGGCCCGCAGCTGCCCGAAGTACTGGGCGAGCAGGTTCAGGGCGACATGGGCGACGACGACGACCGACGCGCCGGCCACCACGTAACGGGCCTCGCTGCCGCCGTCGACCACCCCCCGCATCATGACCATGATGCCGACGGACTGGAAGGTCGCCACGAACAGCAGCGGAATCCGCGCCACACGCGCGCGTGACAGCTGGGACCGGTACACGGCGGCCAGCGACGGCCACAGCCGCGCCGACGGCCCGAGCGCGGCCGGCCGTCCGGCGCCGCCGTCCTGTACGGCCGTCGCGCCCGGCAGCACATCGGCGGGTACGACACTCACGTCGAACTGCTCCTCTTTCCTGCTGCGGCGTTCCCCGCGGCGTTCTCCGCGGCGCTTCCCGCAGCGTTCCCCGCGGCGGACCCGGTCCGCACCGCGCATGCGGTGCGCGGGGCGGCCGCGGGTGCCGTTCCGGACGCCGTGCCGGCGCCGGGCGGGACTCCCGCGGCACCCGCGCGGTCCCGTCGATCCTCCCACCGATCCGGTACGGATTCCCCGGCTCGCGCGCTCACCCCTTCACCAGCCCCTGCCGGGCGGCGCCGCCCAGCGCCAGGTACACGTCCTCCAGACTGGGGGTGGCCAGGGTGAAGTCGTCCAGGGCGGCGAAGGCGGCCCCGCCGGTGACGGTGGCGACGGCGGCGCGGGCCTCCTCGGGGGCGAGCCGCAGCGTCCAGCGGCGTCCGGACTCCACGGCCCGCTTCCTCAGGGCGGCGACCTCGGGCACCTCCAGGGGCGCCCGTTCCCGCCAGACCAGTTCGACGCGCACCTCGTCGGCGACCCGCTCCTTGAGCGCGGACGGGGTGTCGCAGGCGATGACCCGGCCCCGGTCGAGGACGGCGACCCGGTCCAGGACGGTCTCGGCCTCGATGACGTTGTGGGTGACCAGCACCACCGTGGTGCCGCGCTCGGCGCGCCGCCGGTCGACGGCGGCCCACACCGCCCGCCGCGCCACCGGGTCCATGCCGGTGGTCGGCTCGTCGAGCACCAGCAGCGGGCGCTCGCCGACCAGCGCGGCGGCGACGCAGGCGAGCCGCCGCTGGCCGCCGGAGAGCTTCTTCAGCGGGCGTCCGGCGATCGGCGCGAGTCCCAGTTCGTCGAGGACGGCGTCCCGCTCGGCGCGCGCCTGCCGGAGGCCCAGACCGCGCAGCCGCCCGGTGGTCTCGGCGGCGAGGGAGACGGTCAGCTCGTCCAGGGCGGTGGACTCCTGTCCGAGGTAGGCGAGGATCCGCGCGGCCCGCTCGGGGTGGGCCACGATGTCGTGGCCGAGGATCCGTACGGTGCCGCGGTCGGGGCGCATCAGCCCGGTGAGCTGGCGTACGAGGGTGGACTTGCCGGCGCCGTTCGGACCGAGCAGTCCGAAGATCTCACCGCGCCGGACGTCGAGCTCGACCCCGTCGGTGGCCCGCACCTCGGGGGTCGCGGGTGCACCGCGCCGGCCGCGCAGCGCGGGATAGGTCTTGGTCAGCCCGCGCACCGCGCACACGATGTCGTCCTCGGGCCGAGGTGCCTGTACCGCGCGCGTACTCACAAAGGACGAGCCTACGGGGTCGCCCCCGTCCCCCCGCCCTCGGGTCGCCCTTCCGCCCCGCACCGGCCGGGGGGACGCACCGGACATCCGGGGAGGGACCGGTGCCCCGGCGGCAGGACGACCGCTCGATTCCGGCCGCGGATTTGGACTGTACTGTAAAGTCCAGAACGAAAGTCCAGAACGAAAGTCCGGAACGACGCCGGGGAAGGAGCCCGCATGGCCGCCCGTACGGAGGACGTCCCGGCCGCGGGGGCCGGGCGCCGCGGATCGCCCTCCGATGCGAGGATCCTGCGCGCGGCGAAGGAGCTCTTCCTGGCCCACCGCTACGCCGGGGTCTCCCTGGAGCGGGTCGCCGAGCGCGCCGGGGTCTCCCGGCAGACCGTCTACAACCGCTTCGGTTCGAAGGAGGCGGTCTTCCGGGAGATGGTCCGCGACCACTGGTCGGCGTTCGCCGGGCAGGACCACCTGCCGGCCGCGGGCGACGAGGACGCGAGCGCCGAGGAGGTGCTGCGCGCGTTCGCCCGGTCGCTCCGGCGCTTCGCCGAGGAGACGGACCAGATCCGCTTCGCCCGGCTCGTGGTGGCCGAGTCCGCCCGCCTGCCGTGGATCGCGGACGAGTTCCACCGGCTGGGGAAGGGGCCGGTGGTGGCGGCGTTCACCGACCGTCTCGACGCCCTGGTCCGCGACGGCCGTCTGCGCTGCCCGGACACCCGTCTCGCCGCGCGGCAGTTCATGGGCCTGGTCCAGGAGTTCCTCGTCTGGCCGCGCGTCATGGGCTTCACCGAGGAGATCGCCGGCCTGCCCGACGCGGACACGGTGATCGACGAGGCCGTACGCACCTTCCTCGCCCGCTACGCACCCTGGGACGGGAGCGGCTCGGCCTGACCCCGCCCCGCCCGCCCTGGAGGACCTGTCATGCCCGCACCCGGAATCGTGCTCGGCGACGTCGGGATCACCCGTGTGATCGAGTGGTCCGGCCCCGTCCGCACTGTTCGCTTCGTCATCCCGGACAGCGACGAGGAGACCTGGCGGCGCAACGAGGACTGGCTGGCGCCCGACTTCTGGACGCCCGCCGACGACGCCTACCACTGCCGCGTCCAGACCTGGGTGCTGCGCAGCGAGGGCCGGACGATCCTGGTGGACACCGGCGTCGGCAACGGCCGGGACCGCCCGCAGGCCCCGCAGTTCGCCCACCTGCACACCGACTTCCTCGCCCGTCTGCGCGCGGCCGGCGTCGAGCCCGAGGACGTCGACGTCGTCGTCAACACCCACATCCACTACGACCACGTCGGCTGGAACACCGTGTGGCGCGGCGGGCAGTGGGTCCCCGCCTTCCCCAACGCCACCTACCTGGTCCCCCGCGCGGACCACCGGTACTTCGACCCTGCCGGCCCGGGCCCGGGCGGCGGCCGGCCGCCGCGTGACGACCACGAACGCATCCGCTGGGAGGGCAGCAGGCTCGTGTTCGAGGACAGCATCGCCCCCGTCGAGCGCGCCGGGCAGATGGTGCTCTGGGAGGACAGCCACCGCATCGACGGCAACCTGCTGCTGGAGGCGGCCCCCGGCCACACCCCCGGCTCGTCCGTCCTCACCCTGCGCTCGGGCACCGACCGCGCCGTGTTCGTCGGGGACATGCTGCACAGTCCCGTGCAGCTCCTCGAACCGGGCTGGAACAGCTGCTTCTGCGACGACCTCCGGCTCGCCGCCAGGACGCGCCGCGCCTACCTCGCCCGGGCCGCGGAGCGGCGGGAGCTGGTCGTCCCGGCGCACTGGCCGGGGCACGGTGCCGCCGAGGTCCGGCGGGAGGGCGACGGCTTCGCCGTCGCGGAGTGGGCCGGCTTCCCGCGCGACTGAGACGTCCGCGCCCCGGCGGCCGGGAACCAGCCGGCCGCACGGCGTGCTCACCCCGCGCACCGGGGAGCTCGCCGGACCCACGGCTGGAGGCGCCGGGCGCGCTTCAGCCCACCCTCCTCACCGAGCCGGGCGGCCGCTCACTCCCCGCCGGAGGCCCGCAGGTCGATCTCCCGCCAGAAACCGGCCCGGATGGCGTACCGGTCGCGCTCGTCGATCTGGTCGTCCTTGTGCGCGAGCAGTCCGAACCGGGCGGCGTACCGCAGCAGCTCGCCGTCGATGCGGTGCGGGATCCTCGGGTACATCGACGACAGCTTCTGCAGATGCGCCTGATCGTTCAGCCGCTCCACCCAGCGCCGGGCGAAGACCTGTCCGACCTCGTACGGGTCGCCGCCGACGGTCGTGATGTCCTCCTCCCGGTCCGCCCATCGCTGCTCGGCCGTGGTCAGCTGGGCCAGGGTCGGCATGGACATGGCCTCAGGCGGCTCGGCGGGCACACCGCGGTCCACCCAGCCGCGGTCGGAGGACCAGCGCAGGGTGGCCGTGGCGGGGTGCTGGACGGACGGGGTGCCGGAGGCACGCAGCTCGGCGAGGTCCTTGGGGGTGGGCACGCCCTTGCTGGCCGGCACCCGCTCCTCGGTGCCGGCCGACGCGGTGGCCGCGGCCGGATGCGGGGCCGGCTCGGCGGGGCGTTCGGCGGCCGCGCCGAGCACGGACTCGGGCAGCGGCGCGGAGAGGATCGCGGCGATCTCGGGACGGGGCGCGGGCGGGGGTGCGCAGACGCCGCCGACCTCCTTGGCGCGGACGGCCTTGGTGATCCATGTGCGGTCCAGGACGCGCCGCTCGTCGGCCTCGGCGACCAGGTCCTCGGACTGGTTGTAGTCGCCGTCGGCGGCCTGCACCGCCCACAGGTGGACGGCGACGCCGTGCTCCTTGGCGGCCATCATGCCGGGCAGCAGATCGCCGTCGCCGGTGACGAGGACCACGTCGGAGCAGGCGCGGTTGCGGGCCAGTTCGGTGAGTTCGGCGTGCATGGCGGCGTCCACGCCCTTCTGCGCCCAGCGTCCGTCGCTGCGGGTGAGCGCACCGAGCCGGACGGTGACCCGGGGCATCACGCGCAGCCGGCGGTGCTCGGGCTGCGGTACGCGGTCGGGAGCCCCGTCGAACCAGTAGATGCGCAACAGGGGCCGCTGCGTGTCGGACTCGGCCTGTTCGCGCAACCCCTGGACGAGAGCGGCGTGGTCCACGGTGATCCGGGACCGCGACGGTTCCCCGGCGAGAAGACTCGCGGCGGCCCCCAGCAGATACCCGGCGTCCACCAGGACGATGCAGCGGTCCACGCGATCCACCCTCTCTCCGGGAGGTTGCTTCGGGTTTGCTTCGGCCTTGCTTCGAGTCTGCCCGACCCGGGCGGGGTTAACGGCCGGAACTCGATCTTCGGCGTGGCGTTTCGGAGACCGGTGATCCGATGACCCTTGTTACATACGGTAATTATCCGACATGCGTTCTTTGACAGCCTATGTGAGTCTGGTCCCGGCCCTGGCCCCTAGATCCCCCACAGGAGGCTGATGACCATGGCCAAGAACCGGAAGCAGGACCGCAGTCGGCAGAAGGCGTCCGTGGCCGCGAACGGACCGCGGGAGACGGACCACTCCGTGACGGAGTCGCAGCCCGAGCACCACACGCCGCAGACGAGTCCCACCGACACGGGCCGCAAGGGACGCCAGAAGCGTTTCGGTCACAACTGAGCTGCCGGGCACGGACGTTGAACAGGCCCGCACAACGGCGAGGGGCGTGCCCGGTGTTCCCGGGCACGCCCCTTGTGCACATCGGCGGGCTCAGCCGGCCAGGCAGGACGGTCCGAGCAGCCCCTTCAGATCACCGAACAGCGCGGGGTCCGGCTTGACCCGGTGCCGGTCCAGACGCAGCACGGTCGTCTTGCGCGGCCCCTGCAGTCTGATGCGGACCTCGCTGTCGCCCTTGTGGTGGCTGAGGATCTCGCCGAGGCGGCTGACCAGGGAAGGGGTGACCCTCAGGGCGGGGATGGTGAGGACCACCGGCGCGGTGCTGCCCGCGGTGGACAGGTCGGGGACCATCAGCTCCATCGCGACCAGGCGGGGCACGTCCTCCCGCTTGTCCAGGCGGCCCTTGACGAACACCACGGCGTCCTCGACGAGTTGGGTGGACACCAGCTGGTACGTCGCGGGGAAGAACATGCACTCGATGGAGCCGGCCAGGTCCTCGACGGTGGCGATCGCCCAGGCGTTGCCCTGCTTGGTCATCTTGCGCTGGAGGCCGGAGATGATGCCGCCGATGGTGACGGTCGAACCGTCGGCGAACTCACCGCTGTTGAGCTGGGCGATGCCGGCGTCGGCCTTGTCGGCGAGCACGTGCTCCAGGCCGAAGAGGGGGTGGTCGGAGACGTACAGGCCGAGCATCTCCCGCTCCTGGGCGAGCAGGTACGCCTTGTCCCACTCCTCGGTGGAGAACTCCACGTCCAGCCCGAAGCCGGGCTCGTCGCTGCTCTCCTCGCCCATCCCGCCGAAGAGGTCGAACTGGCCCTCGGCCTCCTTGCGCTTGACCGCGACCACGTTGTCGATCATCGACTCGTACCGCGCCATGAGGCCCTTGCGGGTGTGGCCCAGCGAGTCGAAGGCGCCGGCCTTGATCAGCGATTCGGTGGTGCGCTTGTTGCAGACCACCGCCTCGACCTTGTTCAGGTAGTCGGGGAAGGAGACGTACTTCCCCTTGGCCTTGCGGGTCCTGATGATCGACTCGACGACGTTGGTGCCGACGTTGCGCACGGCGGACAGGCCGAAGAGGATCACGTCGTCGCCCTGCGCGGCGAAGTTGGCCTCGGAGTCGTTGACGTTGGGCGGGAGCACCCGGATGCCCATGCGGCGGCACTCGTTGAGGTAGACCGCCGACTTGTCCTTGTCGTCCTTGACGGAGGTCAGCAGGGCGGCCATGTACTCGGCGGGGTGGTTGGCCTTCAGATAGGCGGTCCAGTACGACACCAGGCCGTACGCGGCGGAGTGGGCCTTGTTGAAGGCGTAGCCGGCGAAGGGGACCAGCACGTCCCACAGGGCCTGGATGGCCTCGTCGCTATAGCCGTTCTTGCGGGCGCCGGCCTGGAAGATGACGAAGTTCTTCTCCAGCTCCTCGGGCTTCTTCTTGCCCATCACACGGCGGAGGATGTCGGCCTCGCCGAGCGAGTAGCCGGCGATGATCTGGGCGGCCTTCTGCACCTGCTCCTGGTAGACGATCAGGCCGTAGGTGACGTCCAGGACCTCCTTGAGCGGCTCCTCCAGCTCCGGGTGGATGGGCGTGATCTCCTGCTGGCCGTTCTTGCGCAGGGCGTAGTTGATGTGCGAGTTCATGCCCATCGGGCCCGGCCGGTACAGGGCCGACACGGCGGAGATGTCCTCGAAGTTGTCCGGCTTCATCATGCGCAGCAGCGAGCGCATGGGGCCGCCGTCGAACTGGAAGACGCCGAGGGTCTCGCCGCGCTGGAGCAGCTCGAAGGTCTTGGGGTCGTCGAGCGGAAGGCTCAGCAGATCGATGTCGATCCCCTTGTTGGCCTTCACCATCTTGACGGCGTCGTCCATGATCGTGAGGTTGCGCAGGCCCAGGAAGTCCATCTTCAGCAGGCCGAGCGCCTCACAGCTCGGGTAGTCCCACTGGGTGATGGTCACGCCGTCGGTGTGCCTCACCCAGACGGGGACGTGGTCGACGATGGGCTCGCTGGACATGATCACGCCGGCCGCGTGCACGCCCATCTGCCGGACCAGGCCCTCCACGCCGCGCGCGGTGTCGATGACCTTCTTCACGTCCGGCTCGTTCTCGTACATCGCGCGGACCTCGGCCGCCTCCGAGTACCGCGGGTGCTCGGGGTCGGTGATGCCGGACAGCGGAATGCCCTTGCCGAGGACGTCGGCGGGCATGGCCTTGGTGATCCGGTCGCCCATGGCGTACGGGTAGCCCAGGACGCGCGCGGCGTCCTTGATGGCGTTCTTGGCCTTGATGGTGCCGTAGGTGCCGATCTGGGCGACCTTGTCGGCGCCGTACTTCTCGGTGACGTACCGGATGACCTCGGCGCGCCGGCGCTCGTCGAAGTCGATGTCGACGTCCGGCATGGTGATGCGCTCGGGGTTCAGGAACCGCTCGAAGATCAGGCCGTGCGGGATGGGGTCGAGGTCGGTGATGCCGAGCGCGTAGGCGACGATCGAGCCCGCCGCGGAGCCGCGGCCGGGGCCCACGGCGATGCCGTTGTTCTTGGCCCACATGATGAAGTCGGCGACCACGAGGAAGTAGCCCGGGAACCCCATCTGGATGATGACGTCCATCTCGTACTCGGCCTGCTTCCGGCGGTCCTCGGGGACGCCGTCCGGGTAGCGGCGCTCCAGGCCGCGGCGGACCTCCTCCTGGAACCAGGTGACCTCGGTGTAGCCCTCGGGGACGTCGAACTTGGGCATGAGGTCGCGCTTCTCGAACATGCCCGTGGTGTCGACCATCTCGGCGATCAGCCGGGTGTTGTCGCAGCCCTCCTGCCAGGCGTCCGAGGAGTCGAGGGCGTACATCTCCTCGGTGGACTTCAGGTAGTAGCCGGTGCCGTCGAACTTGAAGCGGTCGGGGTCGGAGAGGTTCTTGCCGGTCTGGATGCACAGCAGGGCGTCGTGGGCGTCGGCCTCGTGCGCGTAGGTGTAGTGCGAGTCGTTGGTGACCAGGGGCGGGATGCCGAGCTTCTTGCCGATCCGCAGCAGGTCGTCGCGGACCCTGCGCTCGATCTCGATGCCGTGGTCCATCAACTCCAGGAAGTAGCGGTCCTTGCCGAAGATGTCCTGGTAGTCGGCGGCGGCCTTCAGGGCCTCGTCGAACTGGCCGAGGCGCAGCCGGGTCTGCACCTCCCCGGAGGGGCAGCCGGTGGAGGCGACGATGCCCTCGGACCACTGGGCGATGGTCTCCTTGTCCATGCGGGGCCACTTCTGCAGCCAGCCCTCGGCGTAGGCGTCGGAGGACAGGCGGAAGAGGTTGTGCAGGCCCGTCTTGTTCACCGCCCACATCGTCTTGTGGGTGTAACCGCCGGAGCCGGAGACGTCGTCCCGCTTCTGGTGCGGCTGGCCCCACAGGATCTTGCGCTTGTTGCGCCGGGACTCGGGGGCGACATACGCCTCGATGCCGATGATCGGGGTGATGCCGGCCTTCTGCGCGGAGTGGAAGAAGTCGTACGCGCCGTGGAGGTTGCCGTGGTCCGACATGGCGATGTGCGTCATGCCCATGTCGGTGCAGGCCTTGAACATGTCCTTCAGCCGCGCCGCACCGTCCAGCAACGAGTACTGGGTGTGGACGTGCAGGTGCGTGAACGGCGGCTTCGACACAGTACGGCCTCCATCAGGAAGACTAGACGACCAGCTGACAACGAGCTGACGACAGGCTTCGGACAGTTCTGGAACAGCCTCGAAGTCTAGGCCCCGGCGCCGACACCGGGGCGGACATCGCGACAGGACGGGGGTGCCCCGGACGACCGTGCCGGAAGGCCTTGACAAGGAGTGGCCGACGGGTGAGGGGTGGGACGGGTCCGCGCCGTACCTTCGGGCGGAAGGGCACGGGCACTCCCCCGCACCGCCGGACGTTGGTGCCGGGGAAGGCCCGGCCGGACCCGACTCCACATGTCAGCGCACACCGCACCTGGAGGCACTCCGCGATGTCGGTCCCCCCGCTCAACGACGAGCAGACCCGCGGCAAGGAGATCCTCGCCGTCCTCGACACCGCTTTCGGCGATCTCCTGGCGGCCGACCCGGCCGCGCTACGCGTCCTGTACCGCAGGCTGGCGGCCTCGGCTCTCGCGTTCCACCGGGGCACGGCGTGCCTCTTCTACCACGACCTGGGCTCCGGGAGCGCCGGCCAGGGGGGCGCGGGGACGGCCGGCGGTCCGTACCTGGACGAGCGCACCTCACGTGTGTGGATCCACGGCGATCTGCACGTGGAGAGCTTCGGCACCCGTCTGGACGCGAACGGCTGCCTGGTCTTCGGTGCCGACGGCTTCGACGAGGCGTACGTCGGCCCGTTCACCTGGGACCTCAAGCGCTTCGTCGCCTCCCTCGCCGTCCTCGGGTACGCCAAGGCGCTCAGCGACGGGCAGATCACCGAGCTGGTGACCTGCTACGCGACCGCCTACCGCGAGCGGATCCACGCCCTGGCCACCGGTGCCGGAAGCGACGAGGGGCCGCCCCTCACCACGGACACCGCCGAGGGCCCCCTCCTGGCCACGCTGCGCGCCGCCCGCTCCCTGACCCGTCTGGGGCTGCTGGAGTCCATGACCGAGATCCGCGACTTCGAGCGCCGCTTCACCTCCGGCGGCGACGCGATCGAGCTGGACGCGGCCACCCGCTACAAGGTGCTCGCGGCCTTCGACGGCTATCTGGAGACGCTGCCGGACGCGTCGCTGGCCCGCCCGGAGTCCTACCGGGTGAAGGACGTCGTCGGCCGCGGCGGCCCCGGGTCCGGCCCGGCCGGCCGGCCCTCGTACGACATCCTCCTGGAGGGCCACAGCGACGCCCTGGAGGACGACGTGGTGATCTCCATCAGACAGGCGCGGACCTCCGCGGTCTCCCGGCACATCACCGACCCGGCGATCCGGGACCGCTTCGCGCACGAGGGCCACCGCACGGTGGTCTGCCGGCGTGCCCTGCAGGAGTACCCCGACCCGTGGCTGGGCTGGACCGAGCTGGACGGCGCGGGCCAGGTGGTGTCCGAGGTCTCGCCGTACGCCGTCGGCCTGGACTGGGAGGGCATCGACGACCCGGAGGAGATCGCGCAGGTGGTCGCCGACCTGGGCCGGGCCACGGCCGCCATGCACGCGGCGGCGGACGACCCCTCCGGCGAGTCGCCGGTGCCGTTCTCCGCCGAACGGGCCATCGACGCGGCGATCGCGGGCGACGAGGAGGGCTTCGTGCCCCTGCTGGTCGGCTTCGCGCACGCCTACGGGGCACGCGCGCGTGCCGACCACCGGATCTTCGTGGATCTGCTCCGCAGCGGACGGATCCCGGGTCTGTAGACAAAACAGGACCGCGGCAGAACCCTTAGGAGGGCCTTACAGGCCCACGTGACACACTCTTCTCTCGTATGGACATATCCGGGACCCCGCTCAGAGCCGTACGCGCGGCGCTGTTCACGGCCATGGTCGTGACGCTCAGCACCGCGTCGCACGTGCTGCTGTCCCGGGTCCCGCTGCCGCTGAACACGGTGACCGCGGTCACGGCCGCCGTGTTCGTGCTCGCCTACGCCCTGGCCGGGTGCGAGCGCGGCTTCGGGCGGATCGCCGCCCTGCTGATCCCTCTGGAGCTGGCCGCCGACACCGTCTTCACCACCGGCCAGCACGTCTGCTACGGCGCCGCGGGCGGCCCGGTCGCCGGGCCCCTGCGGTCGGTGGGCTTCGACCTGCTGTGCGGCGGGGACACCGATGTGGGCGCCCCGCTGGCCCGGATGACCGGCACCGGCACCGACCGCCCGGCCGCCCTGCTCGCCGACGCCGCCCCGGCCACCGCCTGGCTGCTGCTGGCCGCGCACATCGGCGTCGGTCTGCTCGCGGCCGGCTGGCTGCACCGCGGGGAGCGGGCGCTCGCCCAGATGCTGCGCGCGGTGACCGCGACGACGTTCCGTCCGCTGCTGGTCGCGGTGGCGGCGATCACGGTCCGCCGGCCCCGGACGACGCGCCGCCCGGCGCGTCCCGCACCCCACCACTGCGCCCTGCGCACCCGTCTCCTCGTGCACTCCGTGGGACGGCGTGGACCACCGTGCTCGGTCCCCGTCGCCGTCGTCTGAACGGCGGCGGCCTTCCGAGTCCGGCAGTCCCCATTCCCCCATCCCGTCATTCCCGTCATTCCGCGCACGACAGAGCTGCGCGTCCCACAGGAGAACACCGACCATGAGCAAGCGGAACAGCCAGGAGGCGAAGAGGGCGGCCCGGGAGCGGCTGCGCGCCGAGCGCGAGCGCGAGGCCAAGCGGGCCAAGCTCAAGCGGCAGATCGTCGTCGTCTGCTCGGCCATAGCCGTGGTGGCGGCGGCCGGCGGCATAGGCTACGCCGTCGTCCAGGCCAACAAGCCCACCCGCTGGGAGGCCGCGAAGGAGCAGAAGAAGGTCGTCGCCCCGGCCAACACCTCGGGCAAGGACGGCACGACGGTCGTCATCGGCAAGGACTCCGCCGAGAAGACCCTCGCCGTGTACGAGGACCCGCGCTGCCCCATCTGCGCCATCTTCGAGCAGACCCTGGGCCCGACCATCAAGAAGGACCTCGACGCCGGCAAGTACAAGCTGCAGTTCGTCGGGGCCTCCTTCCTCGACGACAAGCTCCAGGGCGAGGGGTCCCGCAAGGCCCTGAGCGCGCTGGGGGCCGCGCTGAACGTGAGCCCCGAGGCCTTCCTCGAGTACAAGACGGCGCTCTATTCGGCCAAGTTCCACCCCGAGGAGAGCGAGGACAAGTTCAAGGACGAGTCCTACCTGTTCAAGGTGGCGGACACCGTCGACGCCCTGAAGGACAACAAGGCGTTCCAGAACGACGTCAAGAACGGCACCTTCGACAAGTGGGCGCTGGTCATGAGCAAGAAGTTCGACGAGGACAGCAAGAAGTACGGCCTCACCGGCACTCCGAGCCTGGTGATGGACGGCAAGAAGGTCACGGGCAACGACGGCCAGAACACCCCGATGACGGTCCAGGAGTTCACCGCCGCGATCGACAAGGCGCTGAAGGGCTGACGCCTTCCGCGGGGTGACCCGCGCCGAAGAGCGGGCGAACTTTCGCCGGTTCGCCCGCTCTTTGCATGTACCTGTCAGTAATCTGGTCGGCCGTGACCAGACGACACAGATCCTTCGAGAGCCTCAACTCTCTTGCTCCACGCCGCCGTACGGTCGTCAAGGCCGCGGCGGCCACTGCTGCTCTGGCAGGACCGCTCGTCGCCGCAGCGCCCGCGCGGGCCGTCACCGGGGCCCCCGCCTTTCTGCACGGTGTCGCCTCCGGTGACCCGCTGCCGGACGGCGTCCTGCTGTGGACCCGGGTGACCCCCGTGCCCGAGGCGACACCCGGCTCCGGAATCGGCCCGGACATCGAGGTGAGCTGGGTGGTGGCCACCGACAAGGCGCTCACGAACGTCGTCGCCGAGGGGTCCGTCACCGCCACCGCCGCCTCCGACCACACCGTCAAGGCCGACGTCCGGGGGCTGGAGCCGGCCACCGACTACTGGTTCCGCTTCTCGGCCGGCGGCACCGGCTCCCCCGTCGCCCGCACCCGCACCGCGCCCGCCCACGACGCCGCCGTGCCCCGTCTGCGCTTCGGCGTGGTCTCCTGCGCCAACTGGGAGGCCGGCCACTTCGCCGCCTACCGCCACCTCGCGGCCCGCGGCGACCTGGACGCCTGGCTGCACCTCGGGGACTACATCTACGAGTACGGCTCCGGCGAGTACGCGGCCCGCGGCAGGGTCGTACGGCCGCACACCCCCGCCCACGAGATCCTCACCCTCGCCGACTACCGTGCCCGGCACGCGACGTACAAGACCGACCCCGATCTGCAGGCGCTGCACCGCAGTGCGCCGGTCGTCGCGATCTGGGACGACCACGAGTTCGCGGACAACGCCTGGTCGGGCGGCGCGGGCAACCACACGGAGGGCACCGAGGGCGCCTGGAGTGCCCGTCAGGCGGCGGCCAAGCAGGCCTACTTCGAGTGGATGCCGGTACGCCCGGCCGTCGAGGGCACCACCTACCGGCGGCTGCGCTTCGGCAGGCTCGCCGATCTCTCCCTGCTGGACCTGCGCTCCTTCCGCTCGCAGCAGGCCGCCCTGGGCAGCGGCTCGGTCGACGACCCGGACCGCACCCTCACCGGCCGCGCCCAACTCGACTGGCTCAAGGCCGGCCTGACGGCGTCCGACACCACCTGGCGGCTGGTCGGCAACTCGGTGATGATCTCCCCGTTCGTCATCGGGTCGCTCACCGCGGACCTGCTCAAGCCGCTGGCCAAGCTGCTGGGGCTGCCGCAGGAGGGCCTGGCCATCAACACCGACCAGTGGGACGGCTACACCGGCGACCGCCGGGAACTGCTGGACCACCTGCGCTCCCACGCCATCCGCAACACCGTCTTCCTCACCGGCGACATCCACATGGCGTGGGCCAACGACGTCCCCCTGAACGCCGGCACGTACCCGCTGTCGGAGTCGGTCGCCACGGAGTTCGTGGTCACCTCGGTGACCTCCGACAACCTCGACGACATGGTCAGGGCCCCCGAGGGCACGGTCTCGGCGGCCGCCGCCCCGGTGATCCGCGCCGCCAACCGGCACGTCCACTGGGTCGACACCGATCGCCACGGCTACGGCGTGCTGGACGTCACCGCCGACCGGGTGCAGATGGACTACTACGTGCTGTCCGACCGCACCAGCCCGGACGCGACCTCCGCATGGGCCCGTTCGTACCGCACCCGCAGCGGCACGCAGAAGGTCGAGCGGACCTACGACCCCGTGTGAGGCCCGGCGTTCTCACGCCGTGCCGAGCTCCTCGAGGAAGCCGAGTGCCACCCGCCAGGTGGCCTCGGCGGCCTCCTCGTCGTAGTCCGGCAGTCCGGGGTCGGTGTAGAGGTGCCCCGCCCCCCGGTACCGGTGGACCTCCACATCGGCCCCGATCCGGCCCATCTGCAGATACCAGGCGGTCAGCCAGTCGTCGGGCTCGAACGGGTCGGGTTCGGCCACGTGCAGCTGGACGGGCAGGCTGTCCACGCTCGCGTTCGGCGCGATGTCCGAGGTGCCGTGCAGAAGCAGCAGACCGCGTGCCTTGTCGTCGCCGAGGGCGAGGGTCTGCGCGACGGCCGCGCCCAGCGAGAAACCGGCATAGACCAGCCCCCGCTCCGAGTAGGGCGCCGCGGCCAGCACGGCCCGCTTGAGCAGCTCGTCCTTGCCGACCTCGTCCTTGAAGGCCATGCCCTCCTCGGCCGAGTCGAAGGTGCGCCCCTCGAAGAGGTCCGGCGTCCACACCGTGTGCCCGGCGGCGCGCAACCGGTCCGCCGCCTGCCGCACCGCGGGTCTGAGGCCGTAGGTCGAGTGGAAGAGCATGATGTTCATGAGGCCATGGTGCCAGCCGGGTACGACAGCCCCGGACCGCGGCCGGATCCGCGGAGGGACGAACGTCACATGTTCATGTCCCCGCGGCGCCGGTTAAGCACTCGGGCATGGAGACCATACTCCGCCCGCTGATCGTGACCGGCGGCGCGATCGTCCTGACCCTGATCATCGGCTGGGCCACCGACCTGCTGCTGCGCAAGGCCGGCGAACGGCACCGCGACACCCCGCTGTGGGGTCTGCTGCGCCGTGCCCGCCTCCCCTATCACCTCGTGCTGTGCACCGCCCTGCTGAGCGGGTCCCACGACCAGGCCGGGCTGCCGGAGGAGTACCGCGGAGGCGTCGACCGGGTGCTGGCCCTGGTCCTGATCGGATCGGCCGCCTGGCTGGCGATCCGGATCGCGAGGGCGGTCGTCGAGACGTCGTACGCGCGGTACGCCAACGCCCGGGAGCACCGGGACCCGGCCCGGGTGCGGCGGGTGCGCACCCAGATCGAACTGATCATGCGGGTGGTCGCCGCGGTCGTCATCGTGGTGGCCGCCGCCTCGATGCTGCTGACCTTCCCGGCGATGCGCGCGGCCGGCGCCTCGCTGCTGGCCTCGGCCGGCATCCTCGGCATCGTCGCCGGTGTCGCCGCGCAGTCCACGCTGAGCAACATGTTCGCCGGACTGCAGATCGCCTTCGGCGACATGGTGCGGATCGGTGACATCGTGGTCGTGGACGGGGAGTGGGGCACCGTCGAGGAGATCACGCTGACCTCCTTGACGGTACGGACCTGGGACGAGCGCCGGATCACCATGCCGGTCTCGTACTTCACGTCCAAGCCGTTCGAGAACTGGTCGCGCGGCACCCCGCAGATGACCGGCACGGTCTTCTTCCACCTGGACCACTCCGCGCCCATGGACGCGATGCGCGAGAAGCTGCGGGACATCCTGCGCGCGTGCCCGGCCTGGGACGGCCGCGCCCACAGCCTGGTGGTCACGGACACGACGCCGACCACGATCGAGGTGCGCGCGCTGGTGACGGCGAAGGACGCCGACGACCTCTGGACGGTCCGGGTCACGGTCCGCGAGCAGCTCCTCCGCTGGCTCGTCGAGCACCACCCCCATGCCCTCCCCCGCGTCGCCGCGGCCGACGCGGTGCAGCCCCCGGACCGCTTCGACCGTCCCGCCACGCCCCACGACGGCGCCGCGCGGTCCCCTTTCGGCGGACCGGGGACGGACCGCGGCCGGCCGGCGACCGGCACGGCGGACGCCGAGCCGCCGGCCCACTGAGCCGCTGGGCCTCGCCGGCGGGGCGGCGGGGTCAGTGGCCGCGTTCCGCGCCGCCGTTGACCTGGATGATCTGGGAGGTGATGTGGGCGGCGGCCGGGGAGGCCAGCCAGTGGAGGGTGGCGGCGATGTCGCCCGGAGTCCCGGCACGGCCGGTGGAGGTCTCGGCGATCAGCTGCTCGCGCCGGGCCTCGTCCAGCCCCTCGCCGAAGAAGCCGGTGTCCTCGACGTACCCCGGCGCGACCACGTTCACCGTGATGCCGCGCGGGCCCAGCCGGCGGGCCAGCGCGTGGGCGTAGGGGTGCAGGGCGGCCTTGGAGGCGGCGTAGGCGCTGCTGCCCGAACCCCGGTACGCGGCGATGGAGCTGAGGAACAGCACCCGGCCGCCCGGTTCGGCGAGCCGGTCCTTCAGGGCCTCGGTGAGCAGCACGGCGGTCAGGGTGTTGAGCCGGAAGGCGACCAGCCAGTGGTCGGCGACGCGGTCGAGCGGATCGTCCCGCTCCGCCTGCGGCTCCAGCCGCCCCGATCCCCCGGCGCTGTGGATCAGCACGTCCACCGCCCCGAGCTCGTCGGCCACGAACCGGGCGACTCTCCGCACGTCCGCCGCGTCGCTCAGATCGGCGGCGTACGTCAGCGCGCCCGGCACCCGGGCCCGGCGCAGCACCTCCTCCCGCCGCCCGAGCAGCAGGACCTGGTCCCCGCCGTCCGCGAAGGCCCGCGCCGCGGCGAGTCCGATCCCCGTACCGCCCCCGCTGATGACGACGTTGCGACTCATGATCCGAGCCTACCCACGCGGGCCGCGGGCCACCGCGGAGCGCGTGCGTCCGGGCGGCGCGGTGCCCGGCCCACGGTCCCCGCAGTCCTCGCGCCGGCGGCACCCGGCCGCGGGCTACACCGTGCGCCGCATCGCCCGGTGCGGAATGCCCGCCTCGGAGAACTCCGGCCCGTACGCCGTGTAGCCCAGCCGCTCGTAGAAGCCGAGCGCGTGGGTCTGCGCATGCAGGTCCACCGCCGTGAGACCACGCGCGCGTGCCGCGTCCTCCAGGGCGCGCACCAGGGCCACGCCGATGCCCAGCCCGCGTGCCTCCCGGACGACGGCGAGCCGCCCCAGGGAGCCGACCGACTCGTCCCCGCCGGTCCTGGCGGCGGCGGCCTCGCCGTACAGCAGCCGCCCGGTGCCGAGCGGCACGCCGTCCTCACGGACCGCCAGCACATGCACGGCCACGGCGTCGTGGGCGTCGTACTCGATGTCCTGCGGGACGCCCTGCTCGACGACGAAGACCTCCTTGCGCACCGCGAAGCACGCCTCCCGGTCGGCGGGGTCCTCGGCGACGCGCACCGTGTACGACGTGCTCACGCGTAGGTCTCCTCACGGACCTGGTCCAGGGCCTTCTGCAGGTCCTCGGGGTAGTCGCTGGTGAACTCCACCCACCGGCCGTCGGCGGGGTGCTCGAAGCCGAGCCGCACGGCGTGCAGCCACTGGCGGGTGAGCCCGAGCCGCCCGGCGAGCGTGGGGTCGGCACCGTAGGTCAGGTCGCCGACACAGGGGTGGCGGTAGGCGGCCATGTGGACGCGGATCTGGTGGGTGCGGCCGGTCTCCAGCTTGATGTCGAGCAGGGAGGCCGCACGGAAGGCCTCGATCAGGTCGTAGTGGGTGACGGAGGGCTTGCCGTCGGCGGTGACCGCCCACTTGTAGTCGTGGGTCGGGTGCCGGCCGATGGGGGCGTCGATGGTGCCGCTGGTCGGGTCGGGGTGGCCCTGGACGAGGGCGTGGTAGCGCTTGTCGACCGTGCGCTCCTTGAACTGGCGCTTGAGCGACGTGTACGCGTACTCGGACTTGGCGACCACCATCACACCGGAGGTGCCGACGTCCAGGCGGTGCACGATGCCCTGACGCTCGGCGGCACCGGACGTCGCGATGCGGTAGCCGGCGGCGGCGAGGCCGCCGACGACTGTCGGCCCGGACCAGCCGGGGCTGGGGTGGGCGGCGACGCCGACCGGCTTGACGATCACGACGACGTCCTCGTCGTCGTGCAGGATCTCCATGCCCTCGACCGGCTCGGCGACGACCCGCACGGGCGCGGGCGCCTGCGGCATCTCGACCTCGAGCCAGGCCCCGCCGCGCACCCGCTCGGACTTGCCGACCACCGCGCCGTCGACCAGCACCTTGCCCGCGGCGGCCAGCTCCGCCGCCTTCGTACGGGAGAAACCGAACATACGGGAGATGGCGGCGTCGACGCGCTCGCCCTCCAGGCCGTCGGGCACAGGCAGGGTACGGATCTCGGGAATCGTGCTCACCCCGTCGAGTATGCCGGACGGACCGGAGGGCCCCGTACGCGCATACCGCGGCTGCCGCGGCCCCGGTTCGGCGGTCTCAGTCCTTGTGGACGGTCCCGTCCGGGTCCAGGCCCCGGAAGGAGAGCAGCACGATCAGGACGCCGCCGCAGACGATCGCCGAGTCGGCGAGGTTGAAGACGGCGAAGTGCTTGGGCGAGATGAAGTCGACGACCGCCCCCTCGAAGACACCGGGCGCGCGGAAGATCCGGTCGGTGAGATTGCCGAGCGCGCCGCCGAGCAGCAGGCCGAGCGCGATGGCCCAGGGCACGCTGTAGAGCTTGCGGGCGAGACGGACGATCACCACGATCACGACGGCCGCGATGACCGTGAAGAGCACGGTGAAGGCCTCCCCGAAGCCGAAGGCCGCGCCCGCGTTGCGGATCGCCTCCAGCTGCAGCCAGTCGCCGATGAGGCGGATCGGCGGGCGGTGCTCCAGCTTGGCGACCACGATCATCTTGCTGATCAGGTCCAGGGCGTAGGCGACGGCGGCGACCATGAACAGCACGGCGATCCGGCGCGGGCCGCGGGGCCTGCCCTCCCCGGCGCCGTCCTGCGGCTCGTCCGTGCGGCCGTCCGTGCGGTTGTCCGTGCGACCGTCCGTACGGGAGGAGGGAGCGGGCGTCCCGGACGCCTCGGACGCCCCCGCCGTCCCGGTCGCCTCGGCCGCATCGGCCGCATCGGCCGTCTTGACCGTCCTGTCCTCCCCCGCCGTACCGTCGGTGCCGGGGCCGTCGGCCGGTTCCTGTGCCCCCTCGGCCCCGGACCGCCGGCCGGGCGCGGTGTCCCCGCCCGGCCTTTCCTGCTCGTCCCCTGCCGTGCGCGGGGTGTCCGGCGTACCGATGATGCGCTCCGCCTCTGCCACGTGAGTCCCTCGACCTAGGTACCTGACTGAGGACGAGACTACGGCACCCCTCGAAGGACGATCAGTACCGGCGTTCCTGCTTCTGCTTGCACTCCACGCACAGGGTGGCCCGTGAGAAGGCCCGCATCCGGGCCTTGCCGATGGGGTTGCCGCAGTTCTCGCACAGACCGTAGGTGCCCGCGTCGAGCCGTTTCAGGGCACGCTCGGTCTGGGTGAGCATCTCACGCGCGTTGGCGGTCAGCGCCATCTCGTGCTCACGCGTGATGTTCTTGGTACCGGTGTCGACCTGGTCGTCCCCCGCGCCGTCGCCGGAGTCCCGCATCAGGCCCGCGAGGGACTCCTCGGAGGAGCTGATCTCGGTGCGCAGCCGTTCCGTCTCGGACAGCAGCTCCGCGCGCGCCTCGGCGACCTCCTCCGCGGTCCAGGGGTCCTCGCCCGGACGCACGGGGAGGTCGGCCGGGTCCACCACCGCGGCGACGCGTGCCTTGGGGACGGCGGTCTTCTCCGTCGCGGCCGTCTCGGAAGTCTTCTTCGCAACCACCGTCGTGGCTCCCGTCTGCTGTGCGGCCCGAGCCGCGCCCGCCTTCTTGGCCGTCCTCTTCTTGCCGGTGTTCTCGCCGGTGTTCCTGCCGGTGTTCTCGCCGGCGTTCCTGCCCGTGCCCCTGCCGGTGGTCTCCCCGGCCTCGGCCCGTCCGGCGGCAGTGCTCCTGGCGCCCGCCTTCCGTGCGGCGGGCTTCTTCGTGGTGGTGCCCCTGGTCCGGGGCTCCTTGGGGGCGGACCTCTCCGCCGCCGGCTCCTTCGCGTCCGGCGTCCCCGGCGCGGTCTCCTCCGGCGGGGGCTTCGCCGCCCTGGTCCTCTTCGCGTCCGTCGTCCTCGCAGCCGCCCTCCGCGTGCCCTGCGCAGAAGATGCCTGCGCGGCCCCGGCGGGCCCGGCTGCGGGCGGTTTCCTCATGGCCGCCGCCTCCTTCGCGGCCGTGGCCCGGGACACCGCCCGAGTGGGCCTCCTGGCCGCACCGCCGGCGGCACCGGTGCTCCGGGACCTGCCGGACGCCGACTGCTCGGCGGTCTTCTTCGCCACCATGGCCGCGGCCCCTTCACATATTGTGATCTTGTTCGCGAATCGTGCTGGGACGATAAATCGACTCGAGTCCCGCGGCAACGGGGCACGCCGCCCGATTCGCCCGCCCCGCACGTGCCGCGGGACCGACATGAATGCGTTGTGCCCAGCTCTTCGCCGGGTAATCCGTTCAGCCGCGCTTCCTGCGGTCCGAACGGCTCCGCCACGCCATTCGGGTCAGCGCCCGTCCGGGAAAACCGGTCGGCCGCCGTCCTCCGGGCGCCGTACACTGGGCGGAGCGAAAAGCGTTGATGGGGACGAGTAGCGGCGTACGCAGCCCAGAGCGACCCGGGGACGGTGGGAGCCCGGGGGCGAGCGCGACGTGAAGATCACCCCGGAGCCGCCGGAAGAACGCCCGAGGGGCAGCCCGAGGGTCAGTAGAACCGGCTTCGCGATTCCAATGAGGGGGTTCACCGGAGCGTACGGCGCACCGGGGGGCCAAGGAGGGTGGTACCGCGGGAGCGCGCCGCACGCGGCGTGGGGCAGCAAAGCTCTCGTCCCTCCGACGGAAGGCAGGACATCCGCCGGAGGAAGATCGATGACGCAGTACCGTCAGGTGCCCGCTCAGATCGACCTGCCCGCGCTCGAGCACGCCGTGCTCGACTTCTGGCGCGAGCAGAAGATCTTTGCCAAGAGCCTGGAGCAGTCCGAGGGCCGCCCCGAGTGGGTGTTCTACGAGGGCCCGCCCACGGCCAACGGCATGCCGGGCGCCCACCACATCGAGGCGCGCGTCTTCAAGGACGTCTTCCCCCGCTTCCGCACCATGCGCGGCTACCACGTCGCGCGCAAGGCGGGGTGGGACTGTCACGGTCTCCCGGTGGAGCTGGCGGTCGAGAAGGAGCTCGGCTTCACCGGCAAGCAGGACATCGAGAAGTACGGCATCGCCGAGTTCAACGCCAAGTGCCGCGAGTCCGTGCTCCGGCACACCGACGCCTTCGCCGAGCTGACGACCCGCATGGGCTACTGGGTCGACCTCGACGACGCGTACGTCACCATGGACCCGGAGTACATCGACTCCGTCTGGTGGTCCCTGAAGGAGATCTTCAACAAGGGCCTGCTGGTCCAGGACCACCGCGTGGCCCCCTGGTGTCCGCGCTGCGGCACGGGCCTGTCCGACCACGAGCTGGCCCAGGGCTACGAGACGGTCGTCGACCCGTCCGTCTACGTCCGCTTCCCGCTCACCTCCGGTCCGCTGGCCGGCCGGGCCTCGCTCCTGGTGTGGACGACCACCCCCTGGACGCTGGTGTCCAACACCGCGGTGGCCGCGCACCCCGAGGTGACCTACGTCGTCGCGACGAACGGCGAGGAGCGGCTGGTCGTCGCCGAACCGCTCCTCGGCAAGGCGCTCGGCGAGGGCTGGGAGCCCACGGGCGAGACCTTCACCGGCGCCGAGATGGAGCGCTGGACGTACCGGCGTCCGTTCGAGCTGGTCGAGTTCACGGAGCCGGCCCACTTCGTGGTCAACGCCGAGTACGTCACCACCGAGGACGGTACGGGTCTGGTCCACCAGTCCCCCGCCTTCGGTGAGGACGACCTGAAGGTCTGCCGCTCCTACGGGCTGCCCGTGGTCAACCCGGTCCGCCCGGACGGCACCTTCGAGGAGGACCTGCCGCTGGTCGGCGGCGTCTTCTTCAAGAAGGCCGACGAGAAGCTCACCGAGGACCTCGCCGAACGCGGTCTGCTCTTCCGGCACCTGCCGTACGAGCACAGCTATCCGCACTGCTGGCGCTGCCACACCGCGCTGCTGTACTACGCCCAGCCGTCCTGGTACATCCGCACCACCGCGATCAAGGACCAGCTGCTGGCGGAGAACGAGAAGACCACCTGGTTCCCCTCGAACGTCAAGCACGGCCGGTACGGCGACTGGCTGAACAACAACATCGACTGGGCGCTGTCCCGCAACCGCTACTGGGGCACCCCGCTGCCGATCTGGCGCTGCGAGGACGGCCACCTCACCTGCGTCGGCTCCCGCGCGGAGCTGACCGAGCTGACCGGCACCGACCAGTCGGCGCTGGACCCGCACCGCCCGTTCATCGACGAGGTCACCTTCCCGTGCCCGCAGTGCGGCCAGACGGCCACGCGCGTGCCGGAGGTCATCGACGCCTGGTACGACTCGGGCTCGATGCCGTTCGCGCAGTGGGGCTACCCGTACAAGAACAAGGAGCTGTTCGAGTCCCGCTACCCGGCGCAGTTCATCTGCGAGGCCATCGACCAGACCCGCGGCTGGTTCTACACGCTGATGGCGGTCGGCACGCTGGTCTTCGGCAAGTCCTCCTACGAGAACGTCGTGTGCCTGGGGCACATCCTCGCCGAGGACGGCCGGAAGATGTCCAAGCACCTGGGCAACGTCCTCCAGCCGATCCCGCTCATGGACCAGCACGGCGCGGACGCGGTGCGCTGGTTCATGGCGGCCGGCGGCTCGCCGTGGGCGGCCCGCCGGGTGGGGCACGGCACCATCCAGGAGGTCGTCCGCAAGACGCTCCTGACGTACTGGAACACGGTCGCCTTCCAGGCCCTGTACGCCCGTACGTCCGGCTGGGCCCCCTCCGGGGCCGACCCGGCCCCGGCCGACCGCCCGCTGCTGGACCGCTGGCTGCTCAGCGAGCTGCACGCGCTGACCGACCAGGTCACGCAGGCGCTGGAGGGGTACGACACCCAGCGCGCCGGCAAGCTGCTGTCGGCGTTCATCGACGACCTGTCCAACTGGTACGTCCGCCGCTCGCGCCGCCGCTTCTGGCAGGGCGAGAAGGCCGCGCTGCGCACGCTGCACGAGGTGCTGGAGACGCTGACCCGGCTGATGGCGCCGATCACCCCCTTCATCACCGAGCGGGTCTGGCAGGACCTGGTGGTGCCGGTGACCCCGGGGGCGCCGGAGTCGGTGCACCTGGCCACCTGGCCGGAGGCGGACCTGTCGGCGGTCGACCCGGAGCTGTCGCAGCAGATGGCGCTGGTGCGGCGGCTGGTGGAGCTGGGCCGTGCCACGCGTGCGGAGTCGGGCGTCAAGACGCGCCAGCCGCTCAGGCGCGCGCTGATCGCGGCGGCGGGCTTCGAGTCCCTGGGCCAGGAGCTGCGCGCGCAGATCGCGGAGGAGCTGAACGTCTCCTCCCTGGCGTCGCTGAGCGAGGCCGGCGGGTCCCTGGTGGACACCACCGCGAAGGCCAACTTCCGGGCGCTGGGCAAGCGGTTCGGCAAGCGGGTCCAGGACGTGGCCAAGGCCATCGCGAACGCGGACGCGGCGGCGCTGTCGCTGGCCCTGCGGGAGGGCACGGCGTCGGTGGAGGTGGACGGTGAGACCATCACCCTCTCCCCCGACGAGGTGATCATCACGGAGACCCCGCGCGAGGGCTGGTCGGTGGCGTCCGACGCGGGCGCCACGGTGGCCCTGGACCTGGAGATCACCGAGGAACTGCGGCGTGCGGGCCTGGCCCGGGACGCGATCCGTCTCATCCAGGAGGCCCGCAAGAACAGCGGCCTCGACGTGGCCGACCGCATCGCGCTCCGCTGGACCTCCACGGATCCGGCGACGGTCGCCGCGCTGACCGAGCACGCCGGGCTCATCTCCGAGGAGGTCCTGGCGACGGACTTCGCCCAGGGAGAGGGAGACGACACCTTCGGGGACGCCTTCACCGACAAGGGGCTGTCCCTGACCTTCCGCCTCCGCAAGGCGTAGCCCTCCGGGGGCGGCCCGGGGACGTCGCACCCCGCGCCGCCCCCGCCCGTCCCTTCAGTGGTGCGGTGGGCCGTCGCCCCCGCGCCCTGCTGAGGGCCGTGCCCGGGACGGCAGCCCCCGCACCCACAGGTCCCGCTCACAGGACCTCACACGCGGCCGCATACGCGAGAACGGCCCCGGAGGAAGATCCTCCGGGGCCGTTCTCGCAGGCTGCCGATGCCTACCTCGTCACGCGCAACGCGTCACGAGCTGCTCAGTTGTCGTCCTCGTCGATCAGGAAGCCCCGCATGGGCGACGGCGCCTGGCCCATCGGCGAGGGGCCCTGCGGGCGCACCGGTGCCATCGGCTGGGTCATCGCCGGGGACATCTGCTGCTGTCCGCCGAAGGACGGCCCGCCGGACTGGTTCGGTCCGCTGCCCACCGACTGGTTGCCGCCGAACGACGGGGAGCTCGAACCGGCCGGAGCCATGGAGGGCGCCGGGGACGGCGGCAGCGACGCGGTCGCCGGGGTCCGCGGCGGGGCCAGCGAGTCGTCGGCCTGGGCCTCCAGCTGGCGCAGCTGCGACTCCAGGTACGACTTCAGACGCGTGCGGTACTCGCGCTCGAAGCCTCGCAGGTCCTCGACCTTGCGCTCCAGCGTGGCGCGGGCGGACTCCAGGGAGCCCATGGCCACACGGTGCTTCTCCTGCGCGTCCCGCTCCAGCGCGTCGGCCTTGGCCCGGGCGTCACGCTCCAGCCCCTCGGCACGCGAACGCGCCTCGCCCACGATCTTGTTGGCCTCGGCGCGCGCCTCGGCGATCGCCTGGTCGGCGGTCTGCTGGGCCAGCGACAGGACGCGCGCGGCGCTGTCGCCACCGGGGCCGCCCATCGGACCGCCCATCGGGCCGCCCATGGGGCCGCCGGGCCCCATGCCCTGCATCGGGCCGCCCATGGGACCGCCGGGACCCTGGCCCATCGGACCGCCGGGGCCCTGGCCGCCCGGGCCGGCGGGGAGCTGCGGGGCACCGCTCGGCAGCTGGGGCGGGCCGCCCATGGGGCCGCCCATCTGCTGCTGCGGTGGGCCCGATATCCCGGCGGGCACTGGAGCGCCCGGCCCGCGCATCCCCTGCCCCTGCTGCTGGTCCTCCGGGGGCTTGCGCATGTTCTGCTGGTTCTGGGCAGCAGCGCGCGTGGCGGCGGCCAGCTTGGCGCGCAGATCCTCGTTCTCGCGGAGCAGACGGGTCAGCTCGGCTTCGACCTCGTCGAGGAAGGCATCGACCTCGTCCTCGTCATAGCCTTCCCGGAGGCGGACGGTCGTGAACTGCTTGTTCCGCACGTCCTCGGGGGTCAACGGCATCTCTTCACCTCAAGGTAGTCATCGGCAGTCGGCAAGACCGTATCGTCCACAGGTCACCTCGCGAGGCTTCCCACGATGGAGATCAGGACGTAGACGATGATCATCAGAACGAAGAAGGACAGGTCTAGCGCCACGCCCCCGAGACGCAGCGGCGGGATGAACCGCCGCAGAAGCTTCAGTGGTGGATCGGTGACAGTGTAGGTGGCCTCCAGAACGACCACCATCGCCCTGCCGGGTTGCCATGAGCGCGCGAACTGGAACACGTAGTCCATGACCAGCCGGAAGATGAGCACGATGAGGAAGACCATCAGTGCGATGTAGAGAACCTCCAGGGCTACATCCATGATCGGTGCTTCCCTCTCCCCATGTCCGTGCCGGCTTCCGCCGGTGCTGGTAGTGCTCTCAGCTCTGGTTGAAGAACCCGCCCTCTGCGATGCGGGCCTTGTCCTCCGCCGTGACATCGACGTTAGCAGGCGACAACAGGAACACCTTCTGCGTCACCCGCTCGATGCTGCCGTGAAGACCAAACACCAAACCTGCCGCAAAGTCGACAAGTCGCTTGGCATCTGTGTCGTCCATCTCAGTCAGATTCATGATCACCGGCGTGCCCTCGCGGAAGTGTTCCCCGATGGTACGGGCCTCGTTGTAGGTCCGGGGGTGAAGTGTGGTGATCCGGTACGGTTCACGTTCCGACACGACCTTGGGCATGATCACCGGTGCGTTCTTCTCCAGGCTCGCGCGTTCTTGTGTGATGGATGCCACGGGCGCGATGCGCGCCGGACGCCCGGATTCCGCCGGAAGCGAAGCCGAGGGGGACACCGGTTCGCGCGGCGCCGGAGGCTGCACCACGCGTACCGATTCATCCCTTTGGGGCTGGTGTGCACCGTGTGTTCCATGTGAGGAATGAGACGGCTCATGCCGTCGGCGGTCACGCTCGGGCTCCGGGTCCAGCTCGGGCTCGAAGTCGTCATCGGGGTCGAATCCCCGGCCGTCGTACCCATCGTCCTCCACGAGGCCGAGGTAGACCGCCATTTTGCGCATCGCGCCGGCCATGCTCTGAGTCCTCCGCTCTGTGGTGGATCCGCTGACGACCGCCAAGTGCCCGCGATCCACGAGGTCGTTGCGCCGTGTCCGGCGGTATTGACCATATTTTCTGCTGTGGTCCGACTTCTTGGCGACGTTACCTGAGCCTGGGGCGGACTCCGAGTACCGCGGTGCCGACGCGCACATGTGTCGCTCCGGCCGCCACGGCCTCCTCGAGGTCCCCGCTCATCCCTGCCGAGACCATGGTGGCAGCCGGATGGGCTCTGCGCAGGCCGGTCGACAAATCCATGAGCCGCTCGAACGCCGCCCGTTGACGGCCGGCGTACTCGCCGGTCAGCGGGGCGACGGTCATCAGCCCGTCGAGCCGCAGCCCCTCGGACCGGGCGACGAGGTCGGCCAGCTCCTCGACTCCCTCCGGCGCCACCCCTCCCCGCTCTCCCCGGTCCTTCTCTCCGGCGTCCAGCGCGACCTGGATGAGGCAGCCCAGCTCGCGCCCCGCCCGTACGGCCTCCTTCGAGAGTGCCGTGACCAGCCGGGCGCGGTCGACGGACTGCACGACATCGGCATAACCGACCACGGATCGCACCTTATTGGTCTGAAGTTGACCGACAAAATGCCAAGTAAGGGGCAAATCCGCACATTCGGCGGCCTTGGGCGCCGCCTCCTGGTCCCGGTTCTCGGCCACATGACGTACACCGAGTTCCGACAGAATCCGCACATCCGAGGCCGGATAGGTCTTGGTGACCACGACAAGGGTCACCTCCTCGCGCGACCGGCCCGCGGCGGCGCACGCATCGGCGATGCGCCGCTCCACCTTCGCCAGATTCGCCGCGAGTTCCTCCCTGCGGTCGTCCCTGTGGTCCGTCATCCGTCCGTCGTGCCCCATCAGTCCAGCCAGACATAGCCCGCGAGCCGACCGGTGGTGCGGTCGCGGCGATACGAGAAGTGATCCTTCGACTCCCGTGTGCACACCGGCGACTGCTGCCGGTCGTGCACCCCGAGGCGCTCCAGCTGCGCATGCGCCCCGGCGCTCACATCGACGGCCGGTGTGCCCCAGCTCGTCTCGGCGTACGCCGCCGGCTCGACGGCGGCCACCTCCGCGCGCATCGCCTCCGGGACCTCGTAGCACCGGCCGCACACGGCGGGACCGGTACGGGCGACGATCCGGGCCGGTTCGGCGCCGAGCCGGACCATGGCGCGCACGGCGGCGGGGACCACCCCGGCCACCAGGCCGGGCCGTCCGGCGTGGGCCGCGGCGGCCACCTTGGCCACCGGGTCGGCCAGCAGCACCGGCACGCAGTCCGCGGTCAGAACGGCGAGAGCGAGCCCCCGCTGCCTGGTCACCACCGCGTCGACGGACGGGATGCCGGCGGCGTCCGCCCACGGGCCGTCCACCACCGCCACCTCCGCGCCGTGGACCTGGTTCATCCAGACCACCCGGTCCGGGTCCAGTCCGAGGGCCTCGGCGGCCCGCTCCCGGTTGGCGCGTACGGCGGCGGGGTCGTCGCCCACCGCGCCACCGAGGTTGAGCTCCTCGTACGGAACGGCGCTCACCCCGCCCCACCGGTCGGTGAAGGCGAAGTGCGCGCCGTTCACGGTGTCGTGCTGTCCTATCACTTGAGGAAGTCCGGTACGTCCAGTTCCTCGGCCGCGCTGTCCGTGTAGGCGGGCCGCGGCGGGGTGACCGGCGGGGTGACGGGAGGCAGGTCGCGCGCCGGCTCCGGGGCGACGGGCTCCGGC
Organism: Streptomyces thermoalcalitolerans; assembly: GCF_039525155.1. NCBI lineage: Bacteria > Bacillati > Actinomycetota > Actinomycetes > Kitasatosporales > Streptomycetaceae > Streptomyces > Streptomyces thermoalcalitolerans. The sequence continues at coordinate 57,240 of NZ_BAAAHG010000013.1, forward strand.
TCCTCCTTCGGCGTCACGCTGCCCAGCGTGCCGAAGGTCGGACGGCTCTCCGGCTGCCGCACCGGCGCCGGCTCCTCACGGCGGGCCGGGGCCGGGGAGGCGGACGGGGAGGAGGCCGAGCCGAGGACGTTGTCCCGGCGGGCCGGCGGCTGGCCGCCGTCGAACCCGGCCGCGATCACGGTGACCCGGACCTCGTCGCCGAGGGCGTCGTCGATGACCGCACCGAAGATGATGTTGGCCTCGGGGTGCGCGGCCTCGCTGACCAGCTGGGCGGCCTCGTTGATCTCGAACAGGCCGAGGTCGCTGCCGCCGGAGATGGACAGCAGCACGCCCCGGGCGCCGTCGATGGAGGCCTCCAGCAGCGGCGAGGAGATCGCCATCTCGGCGGCGGCCACCGCGCGGTCGTCGCCGCGGGCCGAGCCGATGCCCATCAGGGCCGAACCGGCCTCGGACATGACCGACTTCACATCGGCGAAGTCCAGGTTGATCAGGCCGGGGGTGGTGATCAGATCGGTGATGCCCTGCACACCGGACAGCAGCACCTGGTCCGCGGACTTGAACGCGTCGAGCACGCTGACCTGGCGGTCCGAGATGGACAGCAGCCGGTCGTTGGGGATGACGATGAGGGTGTCGACCTCTTCCCGGAGCTCGGCGATGCCGTCCTCGGCCTGGTTGGCGCGGCGCCGTCCCTCGAAGGTGAACGGGCGCGTGACCACGCCGATGGTGAGGGCACCGAGCGAGCGGGCGATGTTGGCCACGACGGGCGCGCCGCCGGTGCCGGTGCCGCCGCCTTCACCGGCCGTCACGAAGACCATGTCGGCCCCCTTGAGGACCTCCTCGATCTCCTCGCGGTGGTCCTCGGCGGCCTTGCGGCCGACGGCCGGATTGGCGCCGGCGCCGAGTCCGCGGGTGAGTTCGCGGCCGACGTCGAGCTTGACGTCGGCATCGCTCATCAACAGAGCCTGCGCGTCGGTGTTGATGGCGATGAACTCGACGCCCTTGAGACCGACCTCGATCATCCGGTTGATGGCATTGACACCACCGCCGCCGACACCGATGACTTTGATGACTGCGAGGTAGTTCTGCGGTGCTGCCACGTCGAAGGCCTCTCGCCTCGAGTTACGTGTCGCCGTCCGCGGTCCTGCCGCGAACCGGCGACTGATGCCGAATGGGACGGTCCGAATGCCGACCCGAACCCTAAGCCTGAAGTTTAGGGTTACCAGTGTGTCCGTTCCTTGAAGTCCTCGGAACAGGACACTAAGTCGACACATGGCGCCCGTTCAACGAACACGCCGAACCTCCCGTTTTTCTTTTCACCCTATGTGATCAGGCACAGCGCTGCCCAGTCAGGGTGCTGGCCTGCCTGGATACCCGTCAACTCCCTGATGACGCCGGGGCGGTGGGAACCCTGACGTCGAAGTGCCGGGCCTCGGGCGCCGCTTTCATCAACGCGGTGAGCGCACGGGCCTTCAGAGGGCTGTGCTCGCTGCTCCCCCAGGCGACGGTGCGCCCGTCGTTCAACTCCAGTGAGATGTCGTCGTAGGTGCGGACCTTGACGGCTCTGGTCTCCCGGGCGACCGCGGCGGGAATCCGCGCGGCGACCGTGACCGCCTCGCGCACGAGCCGCTTCTCGCCGAACCGCCGCAGGCTCGCCGCCGCCGAGCCCGACCGGGAAAGCGACAATTCCAGCACGGGCACCCCTTTCGGTGCCTGGGAAACCGTGGCGAACCGGACACCGTAACGGTCCACTTCGACGAACTTTCCGCCCTTTTCCTCCACCATGACCGGAGTGCGCTCGACCACTTTCAGCTCGATCTCGTCGGGCCACGCGCGCTCGACGTCGACCGATTCAATGCGGGACAATTCGCCGCGCAGCCGGGCCGCGACCGCGTCGGTGTCGACGGAAATCAGCGGGCTTCCCAGCCGCACCGCCGCGACGGCGCGCACCTCTTCCGGGGTCAGGACCCGCGTCCCGGAGACGGAGACACGCTTCACATACGTCCACTCCGAGCCGTACAGCATCCACAGCGCACCGGCGTTGAGGAGCAGGACGGCCAGAGAAAGGATGACGATCGTACGAGGGCGCAGCCGTCCGAACCGGCGGCTTCGAGGCGGGCCGGACGACTCCTGCTGACGGTCACCGCGTTCGGCGGTCGGTCCGGCCACGCTCTCAAGCCCTTCCGTGCATACGGCGTCCTGGGGGTGTCGTTTGGATCTTGCCGCAGGCCGCGGGGATCGGCACGCACATCCGCGGCGTTGTCGTCACTCGCCGACGCTCCGCGTCGCCCCCCCCTCGTCGGTCCCTCTCTCCGCCGTGCACCCTCACGCACCGAACCCCGCTCGCCCCGCTCACCGGGCACCGCCCGCCGCAGCCGGCCTGATCCGAACGACGCCCCCTAACGGCCCTGGCGGTGTGCGGCGATCGCCTCGTACACCATGGCGACGAGCAGCTCGTCGGCGTCCCGGCGGCCGAACTCGCTGGCGGCACGGGACATCTGGTAGAGCCGGTGCGGGTCGGCGAGCACGGGCAGGACGTTCTGCAGCACCCACTCCGGGGTGAGGTCCGCGTCGTCGACCAGCAGTCCGCCGCCGGCCTTGACCACCGGCTGGGCGTTCAGCCGCTGTTCGCCGTTGCCGATGGGCAGCGGGACATAGGCGGCCGGAAGTCCGACGGCGGAGAGTTCGGCGACGGTCATCGCGCCGGCGCGGCAGAGCATCATGTCGGCCGCGGCGTACGCGAGGTCCATACGGTCAAGGTAACTCACCGGGATGTAGGGCGGCATTCCCGGCATCTGCTGCACCTGGGGCAGTTCGTTCTTCGGCCCGACCGCGTGCAGGATCTGGATGCCCGCCTGCTGGAGCTTGGGCGCGACCTGCTGGACGACCTCGTTGAGCCGGCGGGCGCCCTGCGAGCCGCCGGAGACCAGCAGCGTGGGCAGGTTGGGGTCCAGCCCGAAGGTCGCGCGGGCCTCGGGGCGCACGGCCGCCCGGTCCAGGGTGGCGATGGAACGGCGCAGCGGGATACCGATGTAGCGGGCGTCCCGCAGCTTGCTGTCGGGGGTGGAGACGGCGACCCGGGTGGCGTAGCGCGAGCCGATCTTGTTGGCCAGGCCCGGGCGGGCGTTGGCCTCGTGGACGACGATGGGGATACCGAGCCGCTTGGCCGCCAGATAGCCCGGCAGGGCGACGTAACCGCCGAAGCCGACCACCACATCGGCCTTGGTGCGCTCCAGGACCTGCTCGGCCGCCTTGATGGTGCCGCGCAGCCGGCCCGGAACGGTGATCAGCTCGGGGGTGGGCTTGCGTGGCAGCGGCACCGCCGGGATCAGTGCGAGCTCATAGCCCCGCTCGGGCACGAGCCGGGTCTCCAGACCACGCTCCGTGCCCAGGGCCGTGATCCCCACGGTCGGGTCCTGCCTGCGCAGGGCGTCCGCGAGGGCGAGCGCGGGCTCGATGTGGCCCGCGGTACCTCCGCCGGCGAGTACGACATGCACCGAAATTCACCGCTCTCCGGACGGACGCGCCGCTCGGCACGCCGTCACATCGTGTTCCATCTCCGAGGCCCGCGGCCGGGTGTACGGTCGGATCTCCGTCCGGACGTCAGGCCTCCCGTCCGCTTTCTACCAAAGCGGGGTTGCCGCATGGCAAGCGCCGCCCGCGCAGCGGGCTCGTCACGCGCGAAGGCGATCAGCAGCCCGATGGCGAACATGGTCGGCAGCAGGGCGGACCCCCCGTAGGAGAACAGCGGGAGCGGGACACCGGCGATCGGCAGCAGACCGAGCACCGCACCGATGTTGACCACCGCCTGGGCGGTGATCCAGGTGGTCACGCCTCCCGCGGCGTATCTCACGAAGGGGTCCTCCGTGCGTCCGGCCACGCGGATGCCCGCATAGCCTAGAGCCGCGAACAGGACGAGCACCGACAGCGTGCCTGCCAGGCCCAGTTCCTCACCGGTGACGGCGAAAATGAAGTCCGTGTGGGCTTCGGGGAGTTGGCCCCACTTCTCCACACTGGCACCGAGCCCGGAGCCGAACAGCCCGCCGGAGGCGAGGGCGTAGATGCCGTGCACCGCCTGCCAGCACTTCTCCGCGTCGGTGGAGCCGACGCAGGCGAACCGGTCGAGCCGGTTGGGGCTGGACCGGATCAGAAGGGCGCCGATCACGGCGGCGAACGCCAGGACGCCCACGAACAGCCGGGTGGGCGCGCCCGCCAGCCACAGCAGGCCGAACAGGATCGCGGTGAGGATGATCGCCGTCCCCATGTCGCCGCCCATCATGATCAGACCGAGCAGCAGGAAGGCGACCGGGACGAGCGGCACCAGCAGGTGTTTCCACTGGGCCAGCAGCCGCTTGTCCTGTTTGCGTGCGATCAGGTCGGCGCCCCACAGCACCAGTGCCAGCTTGCCGATCTCGCTGGGCTGGATCTGGAAGGAGCCGCCCAGCGAGATCCAGTTCTGGTTGCCGTTGACCGCCACTCCTATCCCCGGCACCTGCACCAGCGCCATCAGGAACACCGCGCCGGCCAGGATCGGGTAGGCCAGCGCCCGGTGCAGCTTGACCGGCATCCGGGCGGCGGCCAGCAGCAGCCCGGCACCGATCGCGGCGGCGAGCAGCTGCTTGCGGAAGAAGTACGAGCCGGGCAGCGACATCTGCAGCGCGGTGATCTGGGAGGCCGAGTAGACCATCACCAGCCCCAGCACGGTGATCAGCAGACTGCCGCCGAGGAGCAGGTAGTAGGCCGTGAGCGGCCGGTCCCAGGCCCTGCGCATGCGGACGATCGGGTTCCGCAGGGGGTTCTCGCGCACCGGCCGGACGGCCGGGGAACGGGTGACGGTCCGCTGCGCGGGCGGGCGGCCGGTGCGGCTGCGGGGGCTACCGGGCATCCGGGCCTCCGCTGTACGTCGGCCACGCAAATCCGGCTCGGTTCACGAGTCCCACGCCTCCCTCCCGAGGTCGCCCGCGGCGCAGGCGGCCGGGGTCAGGCACCGAGTTCGGACACAGCCCGGGCGAACGCCTCGCCGCGCTTGATGTAGTTGGCGAACATGTCCATGGAGGCGCAGGCCGGGGCCAGCAGGACCGTGTCACCGGGCCGTGCCAGCCGCCGCGCCTCCTGGACGGCCTGGAGCATCGCCCCAGTGTCGGTCCGGTCGAGGTCGACGACGGGTACTTCCGGGGCGTGTCGCGCGAGGGCGTCGCGGATCAGGGCGCGGTCGGCGCCGATGAGGACGACACCGCGCAGCCGCTTCGCCGCTTTCGCGACCAGTTCGTCGAAGGTCGCGCCCTTCGCCAGACCGCCCGCGATCCACACGATCGACTCGTACGACGCCAACGAGGCCTGGGCGGCATGGGTGTTGGTGGCCTTGGAGTCGTCGACGTAGGCCACGCCGTCCACATCGGCCACGTGCGCGATGCGGTGGGCGTCGGGGGTGAAGGCCCGCAGACCGTCCCGGACCGCCTTCGCCGGCACGCCGTAGGCGCGGGCGAGGGCCGCCGCGGCAAGGGCGTTGGCGACGTTGTGCGGGGCGACGGAACGAGCGCCCGGAGCGCCTTCCCCAAAGGGCTGAAGGGCGGCCGACGCGCCGATGTCGGAGATCTCCGCCAGCTCCTGGGCGTTCCTGTGCCGGTTCTCGACGAAGGCACGGTCGACCAGGATGCCGTCCACGACGCCGAGTTGGGAGGGGGCGGGGGTGCCCAGGGTGAAGCCGACGGCCCGGCAGCCCTCCACGACGTCCGCCTCGCGCACCAGGTCCTCGGTGGCCTTGTCGGCGGCGTTGTAGACGCAGGCGACGCGGTTGCCCTCGTAGACGCGCCCCTTGTCGGCGGCGTAGGCCTCCATGGAGCCGTGCCAGTCGAGGTGGTCCGGGGCGAGGTTGAGGACGGCGGCGGAGTGGGCGCGCACGGAGGGCGCCCAGTGCAGCTGGTAGCTGGAGAGTTCGACGGCGAGGACGTCGTACTGCTCCTCGCCGAGGACGGCGTCCAGCAGGGAGACGCCGATGTTGCCGACCGCGGCCGTGCGCAGACCCGCCGCCTCCAGGACGGAGGCGAGCATCCGCACGGTCGTGGTCTTGCCGTTGGTGCCGGTGACGGCGAGCCAGGGGGCGGCTTCCCGGCCGTCCCGGCCGCGCAGCCGCCAGGCGAGTTCGACGTCGCCCCAGACGGGGACGCCGGCCCGCCCGGCGGCGAGGAACAGCGGCTTGTCCGGCCTCCAGCCGGGCGCGGTGACGATCAGCTCGGTGCCGTCGGGCAGGGTGTCACCGTCGCCCAGGCGCACGGCGACACCCAGTGCCTCCAGCTCCGCGGCCTGCGTCCGGGCCCGCTCGTCGTCACCGTCGTCGACGACGGTGACCTTCGCTCCGAGGCCGCTGAGGACCTTGGCCGCCGGGACCCCGGAGACCCCGAGTCCGGCGACGGTGACGTTCTTCCCCTGCCAGTCGGTCACTTGTCAGCTGCCCATCCCGCGTAGAAGATACCGAGTCCGACAATGACACAGATGCCCTGAATGATCCAGAAACGGACCACGACGAGCACTTCGGACCAGCCCTTGAGTTCGAAGTGGTGCTGGAGCGGCGCCATCCGGAAGACGCGCTTGCCGGTGAGCCGGAAGGAGCCGACCTGGATGATCACCGACATGGTGATGAGGACGAACAGGCCGCCCAGCAGCGCGAGCAGCAGCTCGGTGCGCGAGCAGATCGCCAGGCCCGCGAGCACACCGCCGAGCGCGAGCGAGCCGGTGTCGCCCATGAAGATCTTGGCGGGCGAGGTGTTCCACCACAGGAAGCCGAGGCAGGCACCCATCAGCGCGGAGGAGACGACCGCGAGGTCGAGCGGGTCGCGCACCTCGTAGCAGGCGCCCGGGTTGGTCAGCGTCTGCGCGTTGGCGCAGGACTCCTGGTACTGCCAGACGCCGATGAACGTGTAGGCGCCGAAGACGAGCACCGAGGCACCGGTGGCCAGACCGTCCAGACCGTCGGTGAGGTTCACGCCGTTCGACATCGCCAGGATCATGAACAGCGCCCAGACCACGAATAGCACCGGGCCGATCGACCAGCCGAAGTCGGTGATGAACGACAGCTTGGTGGAGGCGGGGGTGTTGCCGCGGTTGTCCGGGAACTGCAGCGCGAGCACCGCGAAGACGACACCGAAGATCAGCTGGCCGGCCATCTTCGCCTTGGCCCGCAGGCCCAGCGAACGACGCTTGACGATCTTGATGAAGTCGTCGAGGAAGCCGACCAGTCCCATGCCGACCATCAGGCCCAGCACCAGCAGACCCGTGTAGGTCGGGGGCTTGCCCGTGATCACCTTCGACAGGAAGTACGCGGCGACCGTCGCCAGGATGAAGGCGATGCCGCCCATGGTCGGTGTACCGCGCTTGCTGGCGTGCTCACGCGGGCCGTCGTCACGGATGTACTGACCGTAGCCCTTGCGGGCCAGGAGCTTGATCAGCAGCGGAGTGCCGATCAGAGTCAGGAAGAGGCCAATGACACCCGCGAACAGGATCTGCTTCATCATCGGGCGGCAACCTCACCCTCGGCACCGGCCTCGAGCAGCGCCTGGGCGACGCTCTCCAGACCGACCGAACGGGACGCCTTCACGAGTACGACGTCCCCCGGCCGTACCTCGCTGCGCAACAGGTCGATCGCCGCCTGTGCGTCGGACACGTGCACCGACTCCTCACCCCACGAACCCTCGTTATATGCGCCCAGTTGCAGCCAGGACGCTTCCCTGCCCCCAACTGCGACGAGCTTGCTGACGTTGAGCCGGACGGCGAGCCGCCCGACCGCGTCGTGCTCGGCGAGCGCCTCGTCCCCGAGCTCGGCCATCTTGCCGAGCACCGCCCAGGTCCGCCGTCCCCGGCCCATCGCCGCGAGCGCGCGCAGGGCGGCCCGCATGGACTCCGGGTTGGCGTTGTAGGCGTCGTTGACGACGGTCACGCCGTCCGGGCGCTCGGTGACCTCCATCCGCCAGCGGGAGAGAGAGCCCGCCTCGGAGAGCGCGGTGGCGATCTCTTCCGCGGACATGCCCAGCTCGTGGGCGACGGCGGCCGCGGCGAGCGCGTTCGACACGTGATGCTCACCGTACAGGCGCATGGTCACATCACATGCACCGGAGGGTGTATGAAGCCGGAAGACGGGCTGCCCGCTGTCCGTGAGTCTCACGTTCTCGGCGCGTACGTCCGCTTCGCCGGACTCTCCGAAAAGGATCACCTTCGCCTTCGTACGGGAGGCCATGGCCCGCACCAGGGGGTCGTCGGCGTTGAGGACCGCGGCACCGCCCTCCTCGGCGGACGGCAGGCTCTCCACCAGCTCGCCCTTCGCCCGGGCGATCTGCTCGCGGCCGCCGAACTCGCCGATGTGGGCGCTGCCGACGTTGAGCACGACGCCCACCTTCGGCGGGGTCAGTCCGGTGAGGTAGCGGATGTGGCCGATGCCGCGGGCGCCCATCTCCAGCACGAGGAATCCCGTCTCCTCGGTGGCGCTCAGCGCGGTCAGCGGCAGCCCGATCTCGTTGTTGAGCGAGCCCGGTGTGAACACGGTCGGCGCCTTGCGCCGGAGCACCTGGGCGATGAGGTCCTTGGTGCTGGTCTTGCCCGCGGAGCCGGTCAGCGCCACGAGGGTCGCACCGAGCCGGCGCACGACATGGCGGGCGAGGGCGCCGAGGGCGGTCTGCACGTCCTCGACCACGATCGCGGGCACGCCGACGGGCCGGGACGCCAGTACGGCGGCCGCGCCCGCCTCGACGGCGGCGCCGGCGAAGTCGTGGCCGTCCACACGTTCGCCGACGAAGGCGACGAAGAGGCTGCCGGGTGCCGCCTCGCGGGAGTCCCGGACGACGGGTCCGGTGACGCTCACGGACGGATCCGGTATGTCGTGCATCTGCCCGCCGACGACTTCTGCGATCTCGGCGAGGGAGAGGGCGATCACAAGTTCATCCCCTGGTCTTCTGGATTTTCATCCCTGGGCCTTCAGGATTCTCGTCCCCGGGTGGTGACGGAGGTTCATCCCTGGGTGTTCTGGATGGCTTCGCGAAGCACCTGGCGGTCGTCGAAGGGACGGACCACTCCGGCGATGTCCTGGCCCTGCTCGTGGCCCTTGCCGGCGACCAGCACGGTGTCGCCGGGCCGGGCCCGGGCGACGGCGGCGGCGATGGCGGCGGCCCGGTCCTCGAACAGGAGCACCTCGCCGCGCTCGTGCGCGGGCACCGAGGCGGCGCCCTCGAGCATGGCGGCGAGAATGGCAAGAGGGTCCTCGGAGCGGGGGTTGTCGGAGGTCAGCACGGCGGTGTCGGCGAACCGGGCCGCGGCGGCGCCCATCGGCGCGCGCTTGCTCCGGTCGCGGTCCCCGCCGCAGCCGAGCACGAGGTGCACCCGGCCCTTGGTGACCTTGCGCAGGGCCTTGAGGACCGACTCGACGGCGTCCGTCTTGTGCGCGTAGTCGACGACCGCGAGATACGGCTGTCCGGCGTCCACGCGGTCCAGGCGGCCCGGGACGCCCGGCACGGCGGCGACGCCCTCGGCGGCGGCCTGCGGGTCGAGGCCCGCGGCGGCGAGCGCCACGACGGCGGCGAGGGTGTTGGCCACGTTGAACGGGCCCGGCAGCGGCGAGCGGGCGCTGATCCTCCGGCCCTCGGGGCCGACCACCGTGAACGTGGAGTCGACCGGGCCGGTCCGGACGTCCTCGGCGCGCCAGTCGGCGTCCGGGTGGCCCTCGGCCGAGAAGGTGACGACCGGGACGGTGGCCTCCTCGGCGAGCCGGCGCCCGTACTCGTCGTCGAGGTTGATCACGCCGAGCCTGCTGCGTTCGGGGGTGAACAGCTGGGCCTTGGCCCGGAAGTAGTCCTCCATGCCGGAGTGGAACTCCATGTGCTCCGGGCTGAGGTTGGTGAAGACGGCGACGTCGAAGACGCAGCCGTCGACCCGGCCGAGCACCAGGGCGTGGCTGGAGACCTCCATGGCGACCGCCTCGACACCGCGCTCGCGCATGACCGCGAACAGGGCCTGGAGATCGGTGGCCTCGGGGGTGGTGCGCTCGGACTTGATGCGCTCCTCGCCGATGCGTGTCTCGACCGTACCGATCAGTCCGGTGGACTTCGCGGTCCTCAGGCCGCCCTCGACGAGGTAGGCGGTGGTGGTCTTGCCGGAGGTGCCGGTGATGCCGATCTGGAGCAGGTCGCGGCCCGGCCGGCCGTAGACCGTGGCCGCCAGCTCGCCCATCCGTCCGCGCGGGTCGTCCACGACCAGGACCGGCAGTCCGGTCGCGGCGGCGCGCTCGGCGCCGGAGGGGTCCGTGAGCACGGCGGCCGCGCCCAGACTCACCGCCTGTGCGACGAAGTCGGCGCCGTGCGTGCGGGCTCCGGGCAGGGCGGCGTACAGGTCTTTGGGGCGTACGGCGCGCGAGTCATGGGTGATGCCCGTGACCTCGACCGCGCCGTCCGGGGCGGCGACCCCCAGCTGACCGGCGAGCTCCGCGAGAGGTGTGGCGGAGACCCGGGCCGGTCTCGGCGGTCCCGGATGCGTCACGGAAGCGCCTTTGTCGGTGGTCTGGGACTGATCAGCGTGTGGCACGGCCGTGAGCGTACCCGGCGTACCTGCCTCGGAGCGAAGTGAGGGCCGGAGCGGGAGGCTGTCGCCGGGGCCGGAGGTGATCGTTGTCACGGCTGGTTCCTGGGTCTTCCGTTCGGGTGATGCCGGGTGTGGAGGGGAGGGGGAGGGGACGTGGGGGCGGCGGGCGCCGGTCATGGCTTGAATTCGACGGGCAGGTTCGCGGGCTTGGTCCCGGTCGGCGGCACCTGGAGCGTCTTCAGCGCGAACGCCATGACCTCCTTGTAGATCGGGCCGCAGATCTGGCCGCCGAAGTAGCTGCCCCGGGTGGCGTTCTGGATCGCGCAGTAGACGGTGATGCGGGGTTTGTCGGCGGGGGCGAATCCGGCGAAGGAGGAGGTGTAGCCACGGTATCTGCCGGTGGCCGGATCCACACGGTTGGCGGTACCGGTCTTGCCCGCGACGCGGTAGCCGGGGATGCGTGCCTTGACGCCGGTGCCCTGCTCGTCGTCCACCACGGACTCCAGCATCTGCGCGAGTTCCTTCGCCGTCTTCTCGCTCACGACCCGCTTCCTCTCCGGCTCGGGGGCCGGGGTGAAGCGGCCGTCGGCGTCCCTGGTGCCGCGCACCAGGGACGGCTGGACGCGGACCCCGCCGTTAGCGATGGTCGAGTAGACGGACGCGGCCTGCAGGGCGTTGATGGAGACACCCTGGCCGAAAGGAATCGTGTACTGCTGCGAGGTGGACCACTTGTCGGGCGGGGCGAGGATGCCCCTGGTCTCGCCGGGGAAGCCGAGGCCGGTCGGCTCGCCGATGCCGAACTTGCGCAGGTAGGAGTAGAGGACCTTGTTGGCCTCCTGCTGGGTCTTGCCGAGCTGGCCGGTGGCCAGGATGGTGCCGATGTTGCTGGACTTGGCGAGCACGCCGTTCAGCGTGAGGTACCAGGTCTCGTGGTCGACGTCGTCCTGGAAGAGCCGGTCGCCGCGGTGCAGCCGGTTGGGCACGACGACGTGGGTGAGCGGCGTGGCCGCCTTCTCCTCCAGCACGGCGGCCATGGAGACGACCTTGGCGGTGGAGCCGGGCTCGAAGGCGTCCTGGACGGCGGCGTTGCCGAGGGCGGCCGGGTCGGCGCGGGACAGGTCGTTGGGGTCGAAGCCGGGGGAATTGGCCATGGCGAGGATCTCGCCGGTGCGGGTGTCCTGCACGATGACGTAGCCGCGGTCCGCCCCGGACTTCCTGACCTGCTCGGTGATGGCGTGCTGGGCGGCCCACTGGATGTCGCGGTCGATGGTGAGCACCACGTCGGAGCCGGGCACCGCGGGTGTCTCGGTGGAGCCGGCGGTGGGCACCTCGCGGCCGCCGGACTGGGCATAGCGGATCTTGCCCGGCTTGCCGGCCAGTTGCTCGTTCAGCTGCTGCTCCAGACCGCCGCCGCCCTTGCCCTCGGCGTTGACCCAGCCCAGCACCCCGGCGGCGAGGTCGCCGTTGGGGTACACGCGCTTGCTGCTGGGTTCGGAGAAGACGCCGGCGAGGACGTTGACCGTGCTCTTGGTCCTGTCCGTCCGGGCCTTCTTCGCGAGCGCGGTCTTCAGGTCCTTGATCTGCTTCCAGACCTGCGGGGCCTGGCGGCGGGCGAGCAGCACGTACCGGGTGTTCCGGGTGCGGAGCTTCCTGGCGATCGTGGCCTGGTCCTGCCCGAGGATCGGGGCGAGGAGGGCGGCCGCCTGCTCGGGCCCGTCGTCGATCTCCAGCTGCTCCCGGGTGAACATCGTCGGGTCGGCGGTGATGTCGTCGGCGTCCACACTGGTCGCCAGCGCGACCCCGTTGCGGTCGGTGATGCCGCCCCGCTCGGCGGCCAGGGTGTGCACCACGTACCGGTTCTCGTCGGCCTTGGCGGCATACGCGCTCGCGTCGATCACCTGCACCTGCAGCAGCCGCGCGGCGAAGACGAGCAGCACCAGGGTCAGCGCGACCCCGACCATCCGCAGCCGCGGCCGGGGGTTGCCGAGCCGGATCCGCCCGGGTGCCGGCCGCCGGTCCCCCGGCCGGCGATCCGCCGGGCTCCCCGGCCGGGCGGGCCTGGCGGGCCCGGGCACACGACGACGCGGAGTCTGCCTGTCGGACACTTCCGTCACCTGCCGGGGGTGGTCGGGGGCATGGAGGGGTGGGAGAGGGACGAGAGAGACGAGAGAGACGAGAAAGACGAGGGGGACGAAGGAGACGCGAGAGGCGTGGGAGGGGACGCGGGAGACGAGAGGGGGGAGGGCGACAAAGAGGACGGCAAGGGGGACGACAAGGGGGAGGGGGGGAGCGTGGCCGCGCCGGTGGGCGGCGCGGTGTCCGCGAGGGCACCGGGTGCGGGGTACGGCGTGGTGAGGGCCTCGGGCGCGAGCGGCACCGCCGGTGCGTCGGCCTGGGGGGCCGGGGCCTGGGCGGGCGAGGGGACACCCCTCACCGTGCCGTCGGGAGACAGGAAGACGGGGTCTCCGCCGGGGACCATGCCGAGTTCCTGCGCGCGGCGCTGGAGGGCGTCCGGGGCGGAGTAGGCGTCGATGTCCCGCTGCAGGGCCTGCTCCTCGTCGGTGAGGTTCTTGGTCTCCTTGCGCAGGTCCTCCCGCCGGAACGCGCCCTCGCTGAGCGCGGAGTTCAGCATCAGCAGCGCGATGAGGCCTCCGCCGAGCAGAAGGACGACCAGAAGGACGAAGGGCGTGCGGGCGGCCTGGTTGCGGTGCGCCGGAAAGAGCCGGGCGAGCCGGGCGGCGCGCCCCCTCAGTTCGGGCTTTCTGCTCACTGGTCCCCCTGCCTCACTCGACGTCCTCCCTGATGCGCTCGGCGGCGCGCAGCCGGGCCGGTGCCGCTCTGCGGTTCTCGGCGATCTCCTCCTCGGTGGGAAGTTCGGCACCGCGCGTGAGCAGCTTGAGCCGGGGCTGGTAACGCTCGGGCACGACCGGGAGCCCGGGGGGCGCACTCGACGTGGCACCGGCTGCCAACACCTGCTTGACCAGGCGGTCTTCGAGCGAGTGGTACGACAGTACGGCGATCCGGCCGCCGACTTCGAGTGCCTTCACCGCGGCCGGGATCGCCCGTTCCAGAGCGGCGAGTTCGCCGTTGACCTCGATGCGCAGCGCCTGGAAGGTGCGCTTGGCCGGGTTGCCGCCGGTGCGCTTGGCGGCCTGCGGCAGCGCGTCACGGATGAGCTCCACCAGCCGGGCGCTGCGGGTGATCGGCTCCTTCTCCCGTTCGCGCACGATCGCGGCCACGATCCGCTTGGCCTGCTTCTCCTCGCCGTACGTCCGCAGAATGCGCACCAGTTCACCGGGCGGGTAGGTGTTGAGGACCTCGGCGGCGCTGATGCCGGTGCTCTGGTCCATGCGCATGTCCAGGGGCGCGTCCTGGGCGTAGGCGAAGCCGCGCCCGGCCTCGTCCAGTTGCATGGAGGAGACCCCGAGGTCGAACAGGACGCCCCGCACGCGCGCGATGCCCAGCCGGCCGAGCACATCGGGCAGCTCGTCGTAGACGGCGTGCACCAGGGTGGCCCGCTCGCCGAAGGGGGCCAGCCGCTCGCCGGACAGCCGCAGCGCCTCCTTGTCCCGGTCCAGGGCCACGAGCCGCACTCCGGGGAAGCGGGTGAGCAGCGCCTCGCTGTGCCCTCCGAGGCCGAGGGTGCAGTCGACGACCACCGCTCCCGGCTCCTGGAGCGCGGGCGCCAGCAGCTCCAGGCACCGCTGGAGCATCACGGGAACGTGCCAGCCGCCGTTCCCCCGTCGCCCGTCGCCGCCCTTGTGCGGAAGCGCTTCGCGCCCATTCATTTTTTCGGGACCCTCTCAGCTTCGGCGCATCCCGCACGCACCGCCGGGTCCCCCGCCGCTCAGGTACGAAAAGCCTGCCGGCGCCGGAAGCGTCGGCCGACCGGAAGCGGGAGGAGGGCCGAGCCGTACGTACGCGCCGCGCACGTGTCGGACCGCCGGCACTCGGACCGGGGCCCTGGAAAATGCAGTCCAGCAGGAAGAACCACGCCTCCCGCTTCGCGTCACTTTAGTCCACCCTGTCTCGCGGTCAATCAATCGGCCTGCGCGTCGCACGACAGAGTGCCGGTGACACCGGAATTCACGGAGATTCACCCGTGCGGATGGAATTTTCCGTCTGTGTGGGGTCACTCACAACCAGCCATGTTGGGATTCTTTGTCCGCATCTCACAACAGGACCACAACGAGCGCGGCCAGTAACGTCGTGCCTATGACGACATCCGCACCGGTCCCTCCCAGGGACGAGGACGCCATGGAGGACATGGCGGCAGGCACGGTCACCGACCGTCTCGTGGAGGCCAACCTGCGCTATGCCGCGGCGTTCACCGACCCGGGGATGGACGCCCGGCCCGTGCTGCGCGTCGCGATCGTGGCCTGCATGGACGCCCGCCTCGATCTGCACGCCGCGCTCGGCCTGGAGCTCGGCGACTGTCACACCATCCGCAACGCGGGCGGTGTGGTCACCGACGACGTCATCCGCTCGCTGACCATCAGCCAGCGCGCCCTCGGCACCCGCAGCGTCGTGCTCATCCACCACACCAACTGCGGTCTGGAGTCCCTCACCGAGGACTTCCGCCACGAGCTGGAGATGGAGGTCGGACAGCGTCCGGCCTGGGCCGTGGAGGCCTTCCGGGACGTCGACCAGGACGTGCGGCAGTCGATGCAGCGCGTGCGCACCTCGCCGTTCCTGCCGTACACCGACGATGTGCGCGGCTTCGTCTTCGACGTCAGAACGGGCCTGCTGCGCGAGATCGACCCCGCCTGACCGCCACCGCGCCCGGACGTCCGGTGCACGCCATGTCCTCGTCACCGGCAAAAGGCCATAAGAGCCGACTTGTCGCGGCCAGTTGTCCGGAGACGAGTGACACGAATCGGTAACGGCGGCAAGAATGCGGGATGTGGCCGCCCGCGGAACCCGTTCGCGGGGTGGCCGTGACGTGGAGCGGGCCGGGCCGCGCAGTGGGGAGCCGGCCCGGAAAGCTTTCGGGGTACCCCTGCTCGGCAGAGGGCGTGGGGAAAGGCCGAGGAGGGCCGGGTGACGACCTATGACGCGCGGGCGAGCCAGGGGGGTGCCCCCGCTCGAGCGGAGTCGGGAGCGGGGGACGATCTGACGTCCACCGTGGAGCGGGTGCGCAGTTCGGTGGAGAAAGTGATCGAGGGCAAGCCCGAGGTCGTACGGCTTTCGCTGACCGTACTGCTCGCCGAGGGACATCTTCTGATCGAGGACGTTCCCGGAGTGGGCAAGACGATGCTCGCCAAGGCGCTGGCACGGTCCATCGACTGTTCGGTGCGGCGCATCCAGTTCACTCCCGACCTGCTGCCCTCGGACATCACCGGTGTGTCCATCTGGGACCAGCAGCGCCGGGACTTCGAGTTCAAGCCGGGCGCCGTCTTCGCACAGATCGTGATCGGCGACGAGATCAACCGCGCCTCGCCCAAGACCCAGTCGGCCCTGCTGGAGTCCATGGAGGAACGGCAGGTCACCATCGACGGGCAGACCTATGAACTGCCCACCCCGTTCATGGTGGTGGCCACGCAGAACCCGGTCGAGATGGAGGGCACCTACCCGCTGCCCGAGGCCCAGCGCGACCGGTTCATGGCCCGGGTGTCCATCGGCTACCCGAGCCCGGACGCCGAGTTGCGGATGCTGGACGTGCACGGCGGGGTGAACCCCCTGGACGACCTCCAGCCGGTGGCGCACGCACACGAGATCGCCAAGCTGATCGAGGCGGTGCGCGAGGTGCACGTCGCCGAGCCGGTGCGGCGCTATGTGGTGGACCTGGTCGCCGCCACCCGCACCCACCCGGACCTCAGACTCGGCGCCTCGCCGCGCGCGACCCTGCACCTGCTGCGCGCGGCGAAGGCGTCCGCCGCGCTGAACGGCCGGGAGTACGCGCTTCCGGACGACGTCCAGGCGCTCGCCGTGGCCGTTCTGGCCCACCGGCTGCTGCCCACCGCCCAGGCCCAGCTCAACCGCCGTACCGCCGAGCAGGTCGTCCAGGAGATCCTGCAGAACACCCCGGTGCCCGCGGGGCCCCGGCAGACCGGCGGCTCCGGCCCGGGCCGCGGCGCCCCGGCGTACGACCGGCACACGCCCCGGAGGCCGTGATGACCCACGCGGGGGCCGCGCACGCGGAGAACGGCCAACAGGGGCGGGGCGGTGTCCGCACCGCGCTGGCCGGCCTGACCACCCGGGGACGCTCCTTCCTGGCCGCCGGGATCGCCGCCGCCCTCTGCGCCTACGTTCTCGGCCAGCTCGACCTGCTGCGGATCGGTCTGCTGCTCGCCGCCCTCCCGCTGGTCTGCGCGACCGTGCTGTACCGCACCCGCCACCAGGTGGCCGGCAGCCGGCGGCTCTCCCCCGCACGCGTGCCCGCCGGCGGCGAGGCCCGTGTGCACCTGCGCGTGGACAACGTCTCCCGGCTGCCCACGGGGCTGCTGATGCTCGAGGACCGGGTGGCGTACGTGCTCGGGCCTCGGCCCCGCTTCGTGCTCGACCGGGTCGAGCCGGGCGGGCGCCGCGAGGTGTCCTACCGGGTCCGTTCCGACCTGCGGGGCCGCTATCCGCTGGGCCCGCTGCAGCTGCGTCTGACCGATCCGTTCGGAATGTGCGAGCTGACCCGGTCCTTCTCGGCCCACGACACCCTCACCGTCGTGCCGCGCGTGGAGCCGCTGGCACCGGTGCGGCTGAGCGGCGAGGCCAGGGGGTACGGCGACGGACGGCAGCGCTCGCCGGCGCTGGCCGGCGAGGACGACATCATCCCGCGCGGGTACCGCTACGGCGACGACCTGCGCCGGGTGCACTGGCGCTCCACCGCGCGCCACGGCGAGCTGATGGTGCGCCGCGAGGAGCAGCCGCAGCGTGCCCGCTGCACGGTGCTGCTCGACACCCGGGAGCTCGCCTACCGGGACTCCGGCCCCGACTCGGCCTTCGAGTGGGCCGTGTCCGGTGCGGCCTCCGTCCTGGTGCACATGCTGGAGCGGGGCTACTCGGTGCGGCTGCTGACCGACACCGGCAGCCTGGTGCCCGACGGGGCCTCCGACGGTTTCACGGGAGCCGGCCAGGAGTCGGCGGACACGGCCGGTCTGCTGCTGGACGCCCTCGCCGTGATCGACCACTCGGACGGGGCGGGCCTGTCCCGCGCCCACGACGCGCTGCAGGGCGGCCCGCAGGGCGGCAGGGAGGGACTGCTGGTCGCCTTCCTCGGCGACCTGGACGAGGTCCAGGCCGCGGTGGTCGCCCGGATGCGCCGGCACAGCGGCGCGGCGGTCGCCTTCGTCCTGTCCGGCGCGACCTGGTCCCGCGACCCGGCCGCCGCCCTCACCCAGGCCGACCCCGCCGAGGAACGTCTGCGCCTTCTGCGCGAGGCCGGCTGGACGGCCGTCGCCGTGCCCCGCGGCGCGGCGCTGGACGAGGTGTGGCGCCAGGCGGAGCACGAGCGCACGGTCCTCGGCGCGACGAGCGGCACGGCCTTGGGCGGGGGATGGTCATGAGCGCCACAGGGACCCGGGCCGCTCTGGGCGCGGGGCGCGGGCGGCCCTGCGGGGAGCCGGCGGGGCCGAGCCGTACGGGTGAGCGGGAGGGGTGGTCATGAGCGGGCGGGCGCGGCTGGCGTGGTGCGCCGCGGCGGCCACGGTGATGACGGCGTGCGCGCTGCTGCCGCTGGTGTCGTCCGCGACCTGGCTCGTGCAGGTCGCGCTGATGCTGGCGGTGCAGTCGGGCGTCGGCGTGGTGGCCCGGCGGATACCGCTGGCACGGCCGCTGACCACGGCGGCGCAGACCCTGGTCGCGCTGATGCTGCTGACCCTGGTCTTCGCCCGGGAGCAGGCCCTCGCCGGGCTGGTGCCCGGCCCGGAGTCCTCCGGGCGCCTGGCCGAGCTGCTGCGGCAGGGCGCGGACGACGTCGGCCGGTACGCCACTCCGGCGCCGCTGACCGACGGCATCCGGCTGCTGCTCGTCGGCGGGGTGCTGCTGATCGGGCTGCTCGTGGACACCCTGGCGGTGACGTTCCGCAGCGTGGCCCCCGCGGGGCTGCCGCTGCTCGCCCTGTACTCCGTGGCCGCGGGCCTGTCCGAGGGCGGCACCGACTGGCTGTGGTTCCTGGTCGCCGCCGCCGGCTATCTGATGCTGCTGCTGGCCGAGGGCCGGGACCGGGTCTCGCAGTGGGGGCGGGTGTTCGCCGGGGCGGCGCCCCCGGGGGGCAGAGCGGCCGGGGTGACCGCGCCGGTGCGCACCGGGCGCCGGATCGGCGTGCTCGTCCTGGGCATCGCCCTGGCCGTGCCGGCCGTCCTGCCGGCCATGCGGGGCGGGCTGCTGGACGCCGCCGGCACCGGAGTCGGCACGCGCGGCGGAGGCGGCGGCACGATCTCCGCGGTGAACCCGCTGGTGTCGCTGCGCGACAGCCTGAACGTCGAGGAGAACCGCACGGTCATGAGCCTGCGCACGGACACGTCCGACATCGCGGACCTGTATGTGCGGATCGTGTCCCTGGACGACTTCGACGGCGCCACCTGGAAACCGTCCCAGCGGCGCATCGTCGGCGTGCCCGACCCGTTCCCCGCCCCGGTCGGCCTGAGCGGCGACGTCAGGCGCAGGGAGATCACCACCACCATCGCGACGGCCGACTGGTACGCCCAGGACTGGCTGCCGATGCCGTACCCGCCGCGTGGCGTGCGCATCAAGGGCGACTGGCGCTACGAACCGGTGGGCATGACCCTCGTCGGCGACCACGGGCAGAACACCCGCGGACTGACCTACCAGGTGAAGAGCCTTCAGCTGCAGCCGACGGCGGAGCAGCTCGCGACCGCGCCCGCTCCGCCGCCGGCCCTGAGGCGCGAGTACACCAAGGTGCCCGAGTCGCTGCCGGCGGACGTGGCGCGGACCGCCCGCCGGGTCACCGAGGGCGCCTCGAACTCCTACGAGCGGGCGGTCAAGCTGCAGGACTGGTTCGCCGTCGACGGCGGCTTCCAGTACGACACGCAGGTCGAGACGGGCAGCGGGCCGCAGGCCATCTCGCGGTTCCTGGAGAACAAGCAGGGCTTCTGCGTGCACTTCTCCTTCGCGATGGCCGCGATGGCCCGCACGCTGGGCATACCGGCCCGGGTCGCGGTGGGCTTCGCGCCCGGCTCCCCGCAGAGCGACGGCACGGTGGCGGTGGGGCTGAGGGACGCGCACGCCTGGCCCGAGCTGTACTTCGAGGGGGTCGGCTGGACCCGGTTCGAGCCGACTCCGACGCGCGGCACCGTGCCGTCGTACACCCGGCCGGAGGCCCCGGGCACCAGCCTGCCGAACCCCGAGGAGTCGTCCCAGGAGGAGAGCACGGAGCCTTCCGCGGCGCCCTCGGCGAACCGGAGCTGTCCGCCGGAGCTGATGCGGCTGCGGGAGTGCGGGGTCCCGTCCGCGCAGGCCGTGCCGCCCTCCGGTGGCGACGGCCCGAAGTGGTACGCGGTCCTGGGATGGGCGCTCGGCGGCCTGGCGGCCGCCGTCCTGCCGCTGTCCCCGCTGCTGTGGCGCCGGCGGATGCGTTCCGTCCGGCTGGGCGCGCACGGGCGCGGCGAGGCGGACGTGGCGCCGCACGTCCTGGGGGTCTGGGAGGAACTGACGGACACGGCCTGGGACTTCGGGATCCTGCCGGACGAGTCGCAGACTCCGCGCAAGGCCGCCGCCCGGATCGTGCGTCTCGGGCGCCTCGACCCGGACTCCGCGGCCGCGGTGCACCGCCTGGCGAGCGCCGTGGAGCAGGTGCTGTACGCGCCGCGCCCGCGCCCGGTGGCGGGGCTCGCCGAGGACGTCCGCCGGGTCACCGGGGCCCTGCGGAGCACGGCGTCCCGCGGCACCCGGCTGCGGGCCGTGCTCGCCCCCCGCTCGGCCATGCGCCTGGTCTGGTCGGCCTCGGCCCGGTGGGCCGCGCTCCGCTTCCGGATCCGCTCCCGCCTCGCCGCCCTCCGGCCGTCCCTGCGCAGGCCGTCGGGGCAGCGGGGCTGAGCCGGCCGGGCGGCGCCGGGGAGGGTTCCCCGGACATGCGCAGAGGACATGTGCAGACATGCGCAGCCGTGCGGAGAGGGCTGTCCGGACATGCGTGAGGGGGTGACCACCGTCGGTGGTCACCCCCTCGTCGGAGTCAAGGGTGATAGGCGGGTCAGGGCCTGCCCCGGCCGGGGCACGGAAAAAAGCGGAAAAAGATGCCCGGCTCTCGCCCAGGTGGGTGGAGACGGCGCGGCCCTGTGCTCACAGAAGCCCGGGAGAGCGCGCCGGAGCCTGCGGCACGGTCCTGCGGGCTGATGCGCGTGAGAGGCTCTACGAGAGGCTCTAGTGGCCGCCCTGCTCGTCGCGGCGGCGCTGCCAGCGCTGTTCGATGCGGTCCATCATGGAGCGCTTCGGCCGGGCCTGGCGGGCGTTCGGACCGCCGATGATCTGCTCGCCCGGCTTGGGGGCCTTGCGCCAGCTGGTCACGGCCAGCACGGCGCAGCCCAGCATGACCAGGAAGCCCACCACACTGACCCAGATCTGCTGGGCGACCATTCCTGCCATGAGGAGCGCGATACCCACGAGGAAGCCCACGACTGCCTGGTAGACCCGCCGCCGGGTGTACGTCCGCAGCCCGTTTCCCTCGAGCGCCGACGCGAACTTGGGATCTTCTGCGTACAGCGCTCGCTCCATCTGCTCGAGCATGCGCTGCTCGTGCTCCGAGAGCGGCACGGAGTCCTCCTCATCGTGCAGTCGCCGGGTGGCGACCCGGGGGGTCCCTTCAGGATAGGCAGGGAATCGCCCCCGTGAAACCCGCCCCTCTGCGCCAATTGACAACCGGAACCCGCCATGCCGGGCCTGGCCCGCTGAGGCTTCCATTCCCCGGCGGCCGACCCGTCATGCCGGGCGGTCCCCTTCGATCATACGGCGCAAAGCCGTTGTCCGGGGGGCCTGCGGCGTACTCCGCGCCCGGCAGGACGGCGTCCGGCGGCCCGCTCCCGGACCGGCTCAGCCCCCGGCGGCGTCCCGGGTCTCGCCGAGCACATGCAGCTGTGTGGCCACCGAGTGGAAGGCGGGCAGCTCCGCCGCCGCCTCCTCCAGCTTCAGCAGGGCGTCCAGCGCTCCGGGCTCGGTGTCCACGAGCACACCGGGCACCAGGTCGGCGAAGACCCGTACGCCGTGCACCGAGCCGACGACCAGTCCCGCGCCCTCCACGAGGGCGGTGAGCTGGTCGGCGGTGAAGCGGCGCGGCACCGGGTCGCCCTCGCCCCAGCGTCCGTGGGGATCGTCGAGCGCGTGCCTGGCCTCCGTGAAGTGGCCGGCCAGGGCGCGGGCGAGCACGGCGCCGCCGAGCCCGGCGGCGAGCAGGCTGAGAAAGCCCTCGGCGCGCAGGGCGGCGACCGCGTTGCGCACGCCCTCGGCGGGATCGTCGACGTACTCCAGGACGCCGTGGCACAGCACGGCGTCGTAGCCGCCGCGCTCGACCACGTCGAAGAGGCCGTGGGCGTCGCCCTGCACGCCCCGGACCCGGTCGGCCACACCGGCCTCGGCCGCACGGCGCTCCAGCGCGAACAGGGCGTTGGGGCTGGGGTCGACGACGGTGACCCGGTGGCCGAGACGGGCGAGGGGCACGGCGAAGTTGCCGCTGCCGCCGCCGGTGTCGAGGACGTCCAGGGACTCCCGGCCCGCGGCCTTGACCCGGCGGTCCAGGGCGTCCCTCAGGACCTCCCAGACCACGGCGGTACGGAGAGAAGCGCGGGGGCGCATCGGGTCCGACACGGCAGTTGACTCCTCGGCGCGGCACCGCCTCTTGCACGGCGGAGCGATCGGTCTTCCCTTCCCGCCCGGCACAGGAACCGGAAGGGCTTCAGGCGCCTTCCACCCTATTGCCTCCCGGCCGCCTCCCGCGCCCGCCCCACCCGCTCGGCGCCGCAGGTCGTCGCGGCCGTGACCGCCGCCGCGGCGGCAGCCGCCGTACGGCTGTGTCCTCGTCCGTCAGCCCGCGTCCGTCAGCCCGTGTTCGTCAGCCCGCGTCCGGCAGCCCGTGCGGGTCCCGGGTCCCGCGGCGGGAGATCCCCGGCTCGCCCGTCGCACCGGTGTCCCGGCGGGGCCGGGGCAGGGACGGCTGGAGGGCGAGCAGGCGCTCGACGAGGCGGATGAACATCGCCACGTCGCGTATCAGGTCGTCGGCGTCGCGCGGGCCGACCGCGCCCCGGATGCCGGCCTCGGCCCGGGCGCGGCGCTCGGCGCCCGCGGCGAACAGCGCGCTCCACTCGGCGAGTTCGGGCGCGATCTCGGGGAGCACCTCCCAGGCGCTCCTGATGCGTGCCCGCTGCCGCGGGGTGGTCTCCGGGCGTCCCCGCGCGGCGAGCACGGCGGCGGCGGTGCGCAGGGCGGCGAGGTGGGCCGTCGCGTATCGCTCGTTCGGGGTCCGCAGGGCCATGGCCTCCTCCAGGCCCGCACGGGCCCGGGCGAGCAGATCGAGGGCGGCGGGCGGCGCCGTGGCCCGGCGCAGGACGGGGTGCACGTCGCTCGCCGGTCCGGTCGGTGAGGGGACGGGGCCGGCGGCACGGCGCCGGCGCGCGGCGCCTGCGGACGAGTGAGCCATGACGAACCTCCTGTCGTCTGGACGACGGCACGAGCGCCGTATGCGCTCATCGTGGGATATGGCACTGACAATCCCTTCTGACCTGGCCTTTTGCCTCGATCACCAGAGCGGTATACGTTTTGCACTGACCAGTCAGTTCAAAAAGGAGAGGACACGCCGTGCACGACCCCACGGCACACGGCCTCGGCGTCACCGCTCGCGACTTCGGGCTGCGCGGGCCCCGCGGCTGGGCCTTCCGCGGCATCGACCTCGACGCGGAGCCCGGTGCGCTGATCGCGGTGGAGGGCCCGTCCGGTTCCGGCCGCACCTGTCTGCTGCTCGCGCTCACCGGGCGGATGCGGCCCACGGCGGGGACGGCCCGCGTGGGCGAGTTCGAGCTGCCCCGCCGCATGTCCGCCCTGCGCCGTGTCACCGCGCTCGCCCATGTCGCCGGTGTCACCGACCTCGAGCCGGCCCTGACCGTCGGCGAGCATCTGCGCGAGCGGGCGCTGCTCCAGCGCCGGTTCAACGGCTCGCTGCGCGGCCTGCTGCGGCCCCGGGCCGGGCGCCGGGCCGAGACGAGGCAGCTGATCGGCACGGCGCTCGACGCCGCCGGTCTCGACCTCGCGGCCCTACCCAAGGGCGACCGCACCGCCGTCCGCGATCTGGAGCGCCCGCAGGAGCTGTGCCTGTCGATCGCCCTGGCGCTGATGTCCCGGCCGCGGCTGCTCGCCGTCGACGACACCGACCTCAAGCTGTCGGACGCCGAGCGGGCCGCCGTCTGGGAGCGGCTGCGGTCGATCAGTGCGTCCGGGACGACCGTGCTCGCGGCGTGCAGCCAGGCACCGGAGGGTGCGGTGGTCGTCTCCACCGGGTCCTCCGCCAAGCCCTCCGCCGCGTCCTCGCCGGCCAAGCCCTCGGCCGCCCCCTCCACGGGTTCCTCCGTCAAGCCCTCCTCGGAGTCCTCCGCGGGGTCCTCAGCCGGCTCCCCCGCCACGACGGCCGACGACAGCCCGGACAGCGGCAGCCCGGCCGAGGACGGCCGCACCGCTGACGGCCCCACTGCTGACGGCCCCACTGCTGACGGCCCCACTGCTGACGGTTCCACCACCGACGGCTCCGCCACCGACAACCCCGCTGCCGGCGGCCCCGCCACCGACGAACCGCGCGACCGGACGAAGAACCCGACGAAGAACCCGACGAAGAACCGGACGAAGAACGAGGAGAAGGCCGATGCGCTCGCCGAAGCTGGCCGTTCTTGAGCTGAGGCGCTTCGGCCGCGGCAGGCTGCCGCGCGCCGCCCTGGTCGCCCTGCTGGTGCTGCCGCTGCTGTACGGGGCGCTGTACCTGTGGTCCTTCTGGGACCCGTACGGCCGCCTCGACCGCATCCCCGTCGCCCTGGTGAACGACGACCGGGGCGCCACCGCCGACGGCCGCAGGATCACGGCCGGCGACGACCTCACCCGGGAACTGCTCAAGAGCAAGGTCTTCGACTGGCACGAGGTGAGTGCCGCCGAGGCCCGCCGGGGCCTGGAGGACGGCACGTACTACCTGTCGCTGACCATGCCGGCCGACTTCAGCCGGCGGATCGCCTCCAGTGCGGGCGACTCCCCCGAGGCCAGCGCGCTCCAGGTCCACACGAACGACGCCAACAACTACGTCGTCGGGCAGATCGCGCGGACGGTGTTCAGCGAGGTGCGCACCGCCGCGTCCACCCGGGCCTCCCGGTCCTACCTGGACAAGATCTTCGTGTCGTTCTCCGACATCCACGACAAGACGGCCGAGGCCGCCGACGGCGCCGACCGGCTCAAGGGCGGCATCGGCAGGGCCGAGCAGGGCTCCAAGGACCTCGCCGACGGCCTGACCAGGGCCAAGAAGGGCTCGTCGGAGCTGTCCAAGGGGCTGACCAGGCTCCACACCGGGGCGAGCGCCCTGGAGAGCGGCTCACGGCAGGTCGCCGACGGCACACAGAAGCTGGCCGAGAAGATCAACGCACTCGACGGCACGGTGGGCCCGTTCCTCAAGAACAACGAGAAGTCGATCGGCGACTCCGCCCGGCTGGTCGCCGACACGGCCCGGACGATCCGCCGCACCCTCGACACCCTGGTCGAACAGGCACCGAAGACCGCCGAGGACGCCCGCTCCGCCTCCACCGCCCTGAACGACGTCCACGCCCGGCGCTGTGACGACCCGGAGACGCCGGACGACGCCTGCGCGGACCTGAAACAGGCCAAGGAGGCCGCCGCCACCGTCGTGAGGACCGCCGACGACGTCAGCACACTGATCGCGGACAACAGCGGCAACCTGAAGAACCTCGACGCCCGGCTGGCCACTCTGGAGAAGCGGGCCCGGGCGCTCGCCGACCGCGCGCCGCATCTGTCGGAGGACCTCGACGAGGCCGTCCGGAAGATCAACGAGCTGAACGAGGGCGCCGCCAAGGTCGCCGAGGGCGCGAAGAAGCTGCGCGTCGGCATCGGCACGGCCGGTACCGGGGCAACCGACCTCGACAAGGGCGTCGGCAGGCTCGAGACGGGTGCCATCGATCTCAAGGGCGGCCTGTACAAGCTGGTCGACGGCTCCGGCAAGCTCGCCGGAGGGCTGCACGACGGCGCCGAACGGATCCCCGACTACGACAAGGAGGACCGCGACCGGCGCACCGCTGTCATGGCCGACCCGGTCCAGCTGGCCTCCCGGTCCCTGCACCACGCACCGAACTACGGCACCGGGTTCGCCCCGTACTTCATCCCGCTGTCGCTGTGGGTGGGCGCCATGGTGGCGTACATGCTGATTCCGCCGCTGAACCGGCGCGCCCTCGCCGTGGGCGCCTCCTCCTGGCGGATCGCGCTGGCCGGCTGGCTGCCGGTGGCGGCGATCGGCGTGCTGCAGACGGCGGCCCTGATGGCGGTGCTGCACTGGGCGGTCGGGCTGGAGATGGCGCGCGCGGGAGGCACGATCGCCTTCCTGTTCCTGGTGGCGGCGTGCTTCGGGGCGATCATCCAGTGGCTCAACGCCCGCTTCGGGCCGGCGGGCCGGATCCTGGTCCTCGCCCTGCTGATGCTCCAGCTGACCTCCGCGGGCGGCACGTACCCCGTGCAGACCAGTCCGGGCTTCTTCAACGCGATCCACCCCTTCCTGCCGATGAGCCACGTCGTCGACGCCCTGCGCAGACTGATCACGGGCGGCGACCTCGGCCCGGTGTGGCCGGCCTGTGCGGTGCTGACGGGCTTCACGGCGGCCGCGCTCGCACTGACCGCGCTGGCGGCCCGCCGCCGGCAGGTGTGGACGCTGAACCGGCTGCATCCGGAGCTGAGCCTGTGACCCCGCCGCCGGCCTCCCCTTCCGCACCCGTTCCGCACCCGTGAGGAGTCCGCACCCATGACTTCCGCACCTGTGACAATCGGGGCCATGGAACGCAGCAGCGCCGCGCCGGGCGGCAGCACCCGCCGCGAGGCCACCCGGCAGAAGCTCTACGAGGCGGCCGTCACACTCATCGCCGAGCAGGGGTTCTCCGCCACCACCGTGGACGAGATCGCCGAACGGGCGGGAGTCGCCAAGGGCACGGTCTACTACAACTTCGCCAGCAAGTCCGTCCTCTTCGAGGAGTTGCTGCGGCACGGGGTGGGGCTGCTCACGGCCTCCCTCAGGGAAGCGGCCGAACGGACCGTGCGGGAGGGCGGCAGCCGGGTCGACGCCCTGGACGCGATGGTGCGCGCCGGGCTGGTCTTCATCGACCGCTACCCGTCCTTCACCCAGCTGTACGTGGCCGAGCTGTGGCGCACCAACCGGGCCTGGCAGTCCACCCTCATGGTGGTGCGGCGGGAGGCGGTCGCCGTCGTCGAGGACGTCCTGCGCGAGGGCATGGCGAACGGCGAGTTCAGCGAGGAGATCGACGTGCCGCTCACCGCGGCGGCGCTGGTCGGCATGGTGCTGGTGGCCGCACTGGACTGGAAGGCCTTCCAGCCGGAGCGCTCCCTGGACGACGTGCACGCGGCGCTGTCCAGGCTGTTGCAGGGGCGGGTGAGCGGACGCTCCTGAGAACGGGCGCTCCTGAGAGCGGGACACGCCGGTGCGGCGTGGCCACGTCCCCCCGTGGGCCACGCCGCACCGGCGCTTCCTCGTGTTCCCCCGTTCCCCCCGGGCCCCCCTTGGTCGGGTCCCCCTTGTTCCCCCGGGTCCCTGTTCCCCCCTGTTGTTCCCCCTGTTCCCCCTGTTCTCCGCGTTCCCCCTGTTCTCCGGGTTTTCGTCCCCCGTGCCTCGCTCCCGCCGACCCGGGCCGGCGGAAGGAACGGTCGAGGGCCGCGCCGTTCCGCCGCCCCGTGTCGGCGGTGCCGGCGCCGGACCCCTTTCCGCGCCCCCACTCTCTCGTCCACGCGCTTTGCTGCTCATCCGCGTGCGTACTCATTTCACCGACTAGGTACGGATACTCAGTCCCGCGTGCTCATCCCCGCGTCGCCGGACCGCGCACCGACCGCGACCGCGCCGGGAAGCCACCGGCCGGTGGGGTGCGGACGGGGCTGTCGGTGCGGGTCGCTACAGTCGCCGGCATGGGACGAATCGTGGTGGTCGGTGCTGGGATGGGCGCGATGGCAGGGGCTGCCCGGCTGGCTGTCGCGGGACACCGGGTGACGGTGTTCGAGCGGACGGAGACGTACGGCGGTGCGGTGCGCCGGGCCGAGCGGGACGGCTTCGCCTTCGACCTCGGGCCCGGGCTGCTGCCGCTGCCCGCCGTCTACCGCGACCTGTTCATCAAGACCGGCAGGGAGCCGCTGGAGGACTGCGTCGAGCTGGTCCAGGTCACCCCGTCGGCGCGGCACGTCTTCGCGGACGGCACCGAGGTGTCCCTGCCCAACGCGTCCCGCGGGGGTGTCGTCGCGGCCCTGGAGGAGGCCCTGGGAGCGGGCGCCGGCCGGCGCTGGGGCGACTTCCTGGTGCGGGCGCGCGAGACCTGGGACCGCTCCCGGCGCCCGCTCCTGGAGGAGCCCCTGTGGCCCAACTGGTCCGTGCTGGCCGAGCGCGAGCCCTACCCGGCCGTCCCGCACAGGCGCCTGCTGCGCACCCGCCGGGCCGGCACGCTCGCCGAGGTCGGTGCCTGGGAGCTGCGCGACGCGCGTCTCGCCGCCCTGCTGGAGAGCCATGCGCTGGCGTACGGACTCGATCCGCGGACGACCCCGGCGAACGCCGCCGCCCTGCCGTACATGGAGCACGCCTTCGGCACCTGGTACGTCCGCGGCGGTCTGCGCGAGCTGGCGCGCGCGGTGTACGAGCGGTGCCTGGCCCGCCGGGTCGAGTTCGTCTTCGGCGCCGAGGTCACGCGGATCGTCGAGAAGGACGGGCGGGCGGCCGGGGTCGAGCTCGCCGACGGGACGGTGGCCGAGGCGGACTTCGTGGTCGCCGGTACAAGCCCCCGTGCGCTGGACGGGATGGTCCGGGGCACGCCTCTTCGGGGTGAGGGAGAGGTGCCGCCCCAGCCCGGGGCACCCAGCCGTCTCACCGTGCTGCTGGCGCTGCGCGGCGGCCGGCCCGAGGGGACGGCCCACCGGACGGTGGTCCACACACAGGACCGCGAGGCCGAGCTCGACGCGTTGTTCGGCCCGGTTCCCCGCCTGCCCGCGCACCCCACGGTCACGGTGTTCCGTCCGGACGACCCGGCACTGGTCCCGGACCCCGGGCACGAGGCGGTCACGCTCACGGCGACGGTCCCGGCGGCGGCCTCGGAGGGCCTTCAGGAGCAGGCCGACCGTATGATCGCCGCCGCCTCGCGTGCCGTGCCCGGGCTCCGCGACCGGATCCTGTGGCAGGAGATCCGCACCCCGGCCGACATCGCCCGGGCAACGGGCGCGGAGGGCGGTGCCGTTCCCGCGCCGGCGCTCGCCGCGGCACAGGGACGCCTGCTGCACCCGGCCAACAGCACCGCGCTTCCCGGCCTGTTCGCCGTCGGCGGCTGGGCGCATCCCGGCGGCGGGCTGCCGCACGCCGGGATGTCGGGCGCGCTGGTGGCCGGACTGATCGTGGAGGGACCGGAGTTCCGCGGCTCCCAGTGAGCCGGGCGGCGGTCAGAAGCGGTACTGCTCGCCGAAACCCGAACCGTGCTGCCGGCCCTGGGTGCCGCCCTGGTACGGGTACGTCTGCTGCTCCTGCGGGAGTTCGCCGCCGTAGGACTCGTCGCTGCGCTGCTGCGGGACCCATACTCCGCCGGCCGGGGTGTCGCCGCCGTAGCCCGTGCCCGCGTAGGCGTCCTGGGTGCCGTAGCCCTGCTGCCCGTAGTCCTGCCGGCCGCCGCCGTAGCCGGTGGCGCCGGTGGCATAGGAGGCGCTGTCGTAGGTCTGGGTGGCGTACGGGTCGGAGTAGCCGGTGTACTGCTGCTGACCGGAGGTGTCGTAGCCGTAGCCCTGCTGCCCGTAGCCGGAGTAGCCGTACGCGTAGCTCTGCTCGGCGGTGGCGTACTGGTCCTGGGTCCGGTCCGCGCCCGGCTGCTGGGCCGAGCCGCCGTAGACGCCGTACGAGCCGGTGTCCTCGGGCAGGGGCTGCGGCTCGTACACCGTGGTGGCCTCCCCGCTGCTCGAGCGCGGCTGCGGGGTGAAGACGTCGTCGTGGTCGTCGTCGTGGTCGTACGACACGTTCTCGTAGCCCGGCAGGGCCCGCATGGTTCCGGTGTCGCCGCGACCGCCGTCCGTCTCTAGGTCGGAGACCTCCAGTGCGGATTCCTCGTCTTCCTCGTCCTCGCCCCTGCCGCGGCGGCGCGACGACTTCCCCGCTCCGTCGGCCCCAGGACGGCCGACCGCCCAGCCGGCCGCGAAGCCGCGGCGGAAGGACAGCGTGACAAAGGTCTGGCCGACCGCGAACGCGGACGCGCCCAGACCGATGACGACGACGGACGGGATCAGTACACCGAGGACGACACCGAGGAAGCCCACGAAGGCGAGCAGCCGCCAGCGCAGGCGTGCCTTGTACTGCAGCAGTACCTCGCCGAGCAGCCACAGCGCGACGATGCCGAACGCGATGTAGAGGACCGTCCAGCCCATGTACGCCCCTCTCCCAGTGGCCGCTACGCAGTGTGTCGCATACGGAGGCGGCCGGTCTAGGCCTGCGGCGTCTGGTGCAGGCCCAGGTTCTCGTAGATTTCCAATGTTGCCGTGGAGTTGTTGAGCGTAATGAAGTGCAGTCCGGGCACTCCTTCGGCCAGCAGCCGCGCGCAGAACTCCGTGGCGAACTCGATTCCAATGGAGCGTACCGCCGCCGGATCGTCCTTCGCTGTGAGGATCCGCTCTTTGAGGCCGTCCGGGATGGTGGCGTTGCTGAGCAGGGGCAACCGCTCGAGCAGCCGGACGCTCGTGATCGGCATGATCTCGGGGATGATCGGGGTGTCGCAGCCGGCCGCGGCGACGCGGTCGCGCAGGCGGAGGTACGGCTCCGGCTGGAAGAACATTTGCGTGATGGCGTAGTCGGCGCCCGCGCGGCACTTGTCGACGAAGTGCCTGACGTCGGTCTCCCAGTCGGTCGACCGCGGGTGCATCTCGGGGAAGGCGGCGACACCGACGCAGAAGTCCCCCGACTCCTTGATGAGCCGGACGAGCTCGGCCGCGTACGTCAGCCCCTGCGGGTGCGGGATCCACTCGCCCATGGGGTCGCCGGGCGGGTCGCCGCGCAGGGCGAGCATGTTGCGGATGCCGGCGTCGGCGTACTGGCCGATGATGTTGCGCAGCTCGGCGACGGAGTGATTGACGGCGGTGAGGTGCGCGACCGGGGTGAGGGTGGTGTCGAGGACGATCTGCTCGGTCTCCTTGACCGTGCCCTCACGTGTGGAACCGCCCGCGCCGTAGGTCACGGAGACGAAGTCCGGCGCGACCGCCTCGACCCTGCGCAGCGCACTCCACAGGTTCCGCTGGCCCTTCGGGGTTTTCGGCGCCGAGAACTCGAACGAGTACGTCGGCTTGCCGGTGGCGAGGATGTCACGCACGGTGCGGGCGCGATCAGTCCTGATGGATGCGGTTCCGAGGGCCATACCCGCAGGTTAGCCAGGGGACGGTGGTCCCCCAACCGGAAGCCGAATATTTTGCCCGAATTGCCGGGCTGTTGTCCATCCTTCGGACAGCGGCGCCCGAAATGGGCGGGTCACGGACCAGAGGTGTCCACTGGCTGAGACGCCGCTCCGCCGTATCGCCGTATCTCCGCCCGGCCTCTACCCGGCGCCCTGCCCGGCGTCCTGCTCGGCCGCCTGCCGCAGCCGCCCGGCGAGCGCGGCCGCCGCCGCACCGGGGTCGTCGGCCTCGGTGACGGCCCGGACCACGACGACACGGCGGGCGCCGGCCTCCAGGACCTGGTCCAGGTTGCCGAGGTCGATGCCGCCGATGGCGAACCAGGGCCGGTCGGTGCGCAGGGAGGCCGCGTACCGGACCAGGCCGAGGCCGGGGGCGGGCCGGCCGGGCTTGGTGGGGGTGGGCCAGCAGGGCCCCGTGCAGAAGTAGTCCACGCCGTCCTGCACGGCGGCCGCGGCGGCCTCGGACTCGCTGTGCGTGGACCGTCCGATCAGGACGCGGTCACCGAGGATCGCACGGGCCGCGGGAACGGGGAGGTCGCCCTGTCCCAGGTGCAGCACGTCGGAGCCGGCGGCGTGGGCGACGTCCGCCCGGTCGTTGACCGCGAGCAGCTTTCCGTGCCGGGCACAGGCCTCGGCGAACACCTCCAGGTGCTCCAGCTCCTCCTTCGCCTCCATCTCCTTGTCCCGCAGCTGCACCACGTCCACGCCCCCCGCGAGCACGGCGTCCAGGAACTCGGCCAGGTCGCCCTGCCGGCGGCGGGCGTCGGTGCACAGATACAGCCGCGCGGCGGCGAGCCTCTCCCGTGCGTCGGCGGCGGCAGTGGTGTCGGACACGGCGGGTCCCCCTCGGATGCGTCTCGGGCTCGTCTCGGGCTCGTCGGTCCGGGTGCGCGGCCGGCGCACGGACCCGGCGACGCGGCCCGCATGCACGCCATGCACGACCCCGCCCGCGCGGTCCGGTCCGGCCCTCTCCCGGCGCCCGGACGGACCCTACCCCGCCCGTGCCCCTCCCCTCGGCCCCGGCGGCCGTCCGAAGGGCCGCGGACGCCCTTGCGGTCAAGAGCGGCGCGGCCGGCCGGCGGGGATGCGTCGACCGCCCCCGGAAGGCCGCCCGCGCCGCTTCGGACGTGCGGGTCAGACCGCCAGGGCCTGGGCGCGGCGCTTCACCTCTGTGCCGCGGTTCTCCCTCAGGGCCTGGGCGGGGGTGCCGGGAAGGCTCGGGTCGGGAGTGAACAGCCACTCGATCATCTCTTCGACCGTGAAGCCGTCGTCCTTCAGGAGCGTCAGGGTGCCGGACAGGCCCTTGACCACCTTGCTGCCGTCGATGAAGGCGGCGGGGACGTGCAGCGCGCGGTTCTCACCACGGCGTACGGCGATGAGCTGGCCCTCCTTGACCATCTGCCGCACGCGTGTCACCTCGACACCGAGCCTTTCGGCGACGTCGGGGAGGGTGAGCCAGGCAGGGACGAGAGCATCGATCTTTGCGTCAATCTCGGTCACGGAATCCAGCCTGCCATCTGCCACCGGCACGAGGAAGTCACGTTCGTCCGCCGGTGGTCGTGTGCCTCACGCGGTCGCCGCCTTCAGCGGCCGCGCCGGGTCCGCCAGCCGGTCCGGGTCCATGGGTGTCCCGGACTCGATCAGCCGCCGGCCCTGCGCCAGATCCCGCGGCCGGCCGACCGCCAGCAGGGCGACGAGCCGTCCCTCGCGCAGCCAGCAGACCGTCCACGCCGCCCCGGAGGGATCACCGCGCCAGAGGGTGGTGTCGGCGGACGCGTGGTGGCCGGCGTACTGCACGAAGCGGCCGAACTGCTCGGACCAGAAGTACGGCACCGGGTCGTAGACCGCGGGCCCCAGGCCGACGACATCGGCCGCGACCGTGCGCGGCCCCTGCAGCGCGTTGTCCCAGTGGTGGATCAGCAGGCGTTCCCCGTACCGCCTCGAGGGGAAGGAGGCGCAGTCGCCGACCGCGTACACGTCCGGCGCCGAGGTGCGCAGACGGTCGTCGGCCAGGACGTCGCCGTGCGCGCCCAGTTCGATGCCGGAGCCGGCCAGCCAGTCCGTGGCCGGCCGCGCGCCGATGCCGACCACGACGGCGTCCGCGGCCAGCCGCGAGCCGTCGTCGAGCACCACCGCGCCGGGCTCGACGCGCTCCACGCGCACGCGTGTCCGCAGCTCGGCGCCGCTGTCGGCGTACCAGTCGGCCATCGGCGCGGCCACCTCCGCGGGCAGCGCCCCCGCGAGCGGCCGGTCCGCGGCCTCCACGACCGTCACGGCGCAGCCGGCCTCGCGTGCCGCGGTGGCGAACTCGGCACCGATCCAGCCGGCGCCGACGACCACGATGCCGTGCTGCTCGGCGAGCACCGGCCGCAGCCGTTCGGCGTCGTCCAGGGTGCGCAGCAGATGCACCCCGGGAACGCCCTCGGAGCCCGGCAGCCGGATCGGCTCCGCACCGGTGGCCAGGACGAGCACGTCGTACGGCACCGGCCCGGCGGAGGTGTCGAGCACCCGCGCGTCGGTCCGTACGGCCAGCGCCTCGCAGCCGAGCCGCAGTTCGATGCCGAGCGACTCGAAGTCGATGTCGAAGGCGGAGCTCTCGGCCTTGCCGAGCAGGACGGCCTTGGACAGCGGCGGCCGGTCGTAGGGCTGGTGGGGTTCGGCGCCGATCAGGGTCACGGTGCCGGTGAAGCCCTGCTCGCGCAGGGCGACCGCGGTCTGCACACCTGCCATGCCCGCACCCGCGACCACCACGCGCCGCGGCTGTGACGTGCTCTTTTCCTGCCTCTGGTCGCTCACCCGATCACCATAGTCAACTGACGTTCCGTCAGTCAGGGGCGTGCGGGACGCCCTGCTTCCCCAGCTCCGCCGGCTCCTTCGGTTCTTCCCCCGCGCTCGTCCCGCTGCCCGGCCGCGGCTCCCGCCGCCGGGTCTCCTCCACGCGCACCCGTCCGTCGGGCGGTTCGGCCACCGCCGGCACGCGGTGCCCGGACGCCGTCGCCCCGTCCCGCCGAAGCCGCACGTACCAAAGGCCGGGTACCAAAGGTCGGGGCGGTCCCCCTCCCTGTACCCACCGGACGGCCCTGCACGACGTCCCCGCCCGCGCACCCGGCCCGGATCCGCCCCTCGGCGCCCGTGATCCGCGGAGCGGGTGCGGGCGCCCGCCCGTCCGGGGCCCGGCGGCGACGGGAGCGAGGGCGCGGCCGCCGGCGAACGGGGCCGAAAGGGGCTCCCTTGCAGGGGGAAGGGGGCTCCCTTACAGGGGTGATCTGCCGCGGACTAGGGTGGCCCCGTACAAGGACTCGCGGGAGCCCGGACGCACCGGGCTGAGAGGGAGGCTGGCGGCCTCCGACCGTACGAACCTGATCCGGGTCATACCGGCGAAGGGAGGGGCTGGAAGCCCATGTCGTCATCACGTACGTCGGACGTTCTGGTCATCGGGGGCGGAATCATCGGGCTGGTGACGGCCTGGCGCGCGGCGCAGCGCGGGTTCGCCACCGCCGTGGTGGATCCCGAGCCGGGCGGCGGGGCCGCGCAGGTGGCCGCCGGCATGCTCGCCGCCGTCACCGAACTGCACTACGGCGAGCAGACCCTGCTCGGGCTCAACCTGGCCTCGGCCCGCCGCTATCCGGACTTCGTGGCCGAGCTGACCGAGCTGACCGGCCACGACACCGGCTACCGCCGCTGCGGCACGCTCGCCGTCGCGCTGGACGCCGACGACCGCGCCCACCTGCGCGACCTGCACGCGCTGCAGCAGCAGTCGGGCCTGAAGTCGGAGTGGCTGTCCGGGCGGGACTGCCGGCGTCTGGAGCCGATGCTCGCACCGGGCGTGCGCGGGGGTCTCCGGGTGGACGACGACCACCAGGTCGATCCGCGGCGGCTCGCCCACGCGCTGGTCGTGGCCTGCGAACGGGCGGGCGTGGTCTTCCACCGCGCCTGGGCCGAACGGCTCACCGTGACCCGTGACCGGGCCACCGGCTGCGTCCTGGACGACGGCACCGCGCTCGGCGCGGAACAGGTGGTCCTCGCGGCGGGCAGCCGCAGCGGGCGGCTCGCGGGCGTCCCGGACGAGGTGCTGCCGCCGGTGCGGCCGGTGAAGGGACAGGTGCTGCGGCTGGCCGTGCCCTCGCGGTACGCACCGTTTTTGAGCCGCACCGTACGGGCCGTGGTGCGCGGCAGCCATGTCTATCTGGTGCCGCGGCTCGACGGCGAACTCGTCGTCGGGGCCACCAGCGAGGAGCTGGGCTGGGACACGACCGTGACGGCGGGCGGCGTGTACCAGCTGCTGCGCGACGCGCACGAGCTGATGCCCGGGATCACCGAGCTGCCGCTGACGGAGACCCGCGCCGGGCTGCGCCCCGGCTCCCCCGACAACGCGCCCCTGCTCGGCCCGACCGCACTCGACGGACTGCTGCTGGCCACCGGGCACCACCGCAACGGCGTGCTGCTCACGCCGGTCACCGGTGACGCCATGGCGCACGTCCTGACCACCGGCGAACTGCCGGACGAGGCCCGCCCCTTCAGTCCGCGGCGCTTTCGCGCCGCCGCATCCCTGGAGCAGCCCGCATGAACCTCTCCGTCACCATCTCCGTCAACGGCGAACCCCGCAGGGTCGCGCCGGGCACGGCTCTCGACGCCGTCGTGCGGTCCCTCACCGCGGCCCCCTCGGGGGTGGCCGCCGCCGTCAACGAGACCGTCGTCCCGCGCGCGCAGTGGCCGTCCACGGCCCTCGCCGAAGGGGACCGTGTCGAAGTACTGACCGCCGTCCAGGGAGGCTGAGCCATGGCCGACGATCCTCTGGTCCTCGGTGAGACGTCCTTCACCTCCCGGCTGATCATGGGTACGGGGGGTGCGCCCAGCCTGGAGGTGCTGGAGCGGGCCCTCCTCGCCTCCGGCACGGAGCTGACCACCGTCGCGATGCGGCGGGTGGACCCGTCCGTGCACGGATCCGTGCTGTCGGTCCTGGAGAAGCTGGGCATCCGGGTGCTGCCCAACACCGCCGGCTGCTTCACCGCCGGTGAGGCCGTGCTGACCGCGCGCCTCGCGCGCGAGGCGCTGGGCACGGACCTGATCAAGCTGGAGGTCATCGCCGACGAGCGCACCCTGCTGCCGGACCCGATCGAGCTGCTGGACGCGGCGGAGACGCTGGTCGACGACGGGTTCACGGTGCTGCCGTACACGAACGACGACCCGGTGCTCGCCCGGAGGCTGGAGGACGTCGGCTGCGCGGCGATCATGCCGCTGGGGTCGCCGATCGGGTCCGGGCTGGGCATCCGGAACCCGCACAACTTCCAGCTGATCGTGGAGCAGGCGCGCGTGCCGGTGATCCTGGACGCGGGAGCGGGGACGGCCTCGGACGTGGCGCTGGCCATGGAGCTGGGCTGTGCGGGGGTGATGCTGGCGTCGGCGGTGACCCGGGCGCAGGAGCCGGTCACCATGGCCCGGGCCATGAAACACGCGGTCGAGGCGGGGCGGCTGGCGCGGCTGGCCGGGCGGATCCCGAAGCGGCACTTCGCCGAGGCGTCCTCCCCCATGGAGGGGCTGGCGCGGCTGGATCCGGAGCGGCCCGCCTTCGGGACGGCCTGAGCCGTGTCGCGGGGGCGGGCGGACCCGCCCCCGCGGCGGGAGGCACAAGTGCCCTCGGACCGTCACAGGTCGGTCGCAGTCCGGACGGACCGTCCGGGGCTGCTCGTACACTCACCTGCGTGGATACGACCCTTCAGGACCCTCTCGTCGGGCAGGTGCTCGACGGCCGCTACCGCGTCGACGCGCGGATCGCCGCCGGCGGAATGGCCACGGTCTACCGGGCCATGGACACCCGTCTGGACCGGGTCCTCGCGCTCAAGGTGATGCATCCGACGCTCGCGGCCGACGCCTCGTTCGTCGCACGGTTCATCCGCGAGGCCAAGTCGGTCGCCCGGCTCTCCCACCCGAACGTGGTGCAGGTCTTCGACCAGGGCACTGACGGGTCGTATGTGTATCTCGCGATGGAGTACGTCCCCGGCTGCACCCTGCGCGACGTGCTGCGCGAGCGCGGGGCGCTGCAGCCGCGGGCCGCGCTGGACATCCTGGAGCCGATGCTCGCCGCGCTGGGCGCCGCGCACCGCGCCGGGTTCGTGCACCGGGACATGAAGCCGGAGAACGTCCTGATAGGGGACGACGGCCGGGTCAAGGTCGCCGACTTCGGGCTGGTGCGCTCCGTGGACACGGCGACGCACACCACCGGGGCCGTCCTCGGCACCGTCTCCTACCTCGCGCCGGAGCAGATCGAGCACGGCACGGCCGACCCCCGGGTCGACGTGTACGCGTGCGGCGTCGTGCTGTACGAGATGCTGACCGGCGACAAACCCCACCAAGGGGGGTCCCCCGCCCAGATTCTCTACCGGCACCTCCACGAGGACGTGCCGGCCCCGTCGGCCGCCGTTCCGGGGCTGCCGCACGAGCTGGACGAGCTGGTCGCCCGGGCCACCGCGCGCGTCCCGGACGACCGGCCGCAGGACGCGGTCGCGCTGCTCGCCCATGTGCGCGAGGCACGCGCGCGGCTCACCGAGGAGCAGCTGGACGCCCTGCCGCCACAGGCCCTCACCACGGAGCACGACAACGCGGAGGACCGCACGAGCGTGATCCCGCGCGCGCTCACGGTGCCGCGCCGCCAGTTCGCGGACGGGGACGCCGGCGCGGAACCGGACGAGGGCGGCCTCGACCGCACCGCCCGTCTCGAGACGCCTCCGCCGGCCTCCGGTGCGCGGCGTCCGCTTAGGCTCCGGCGGGGGCCGCTCACGGTCGTCGCCGCCGTCCTGCTGGTCCTCGGCCTCGGCGCAGGGGTGTGGTACATCAACTCGGGCCAGTTCACCAGGGTCCCGCCGCTGCTGGCGAAGACCGAGGCAGAGGCGAGGAAGCGGCTGAAGGAGGCCGGCCTCGAGGTCAAGGAGGTCAGGCACGCGTACAGCGACACGGTCGAGCGCGGCACGGTGATCAGCACGGACCCCGAGGCGGGCGCCCGGATCCGCACCCGCGGCTCGGTGACGCTCACCGTCTCCGACGGACCGAGGACCGTGAAGGTGCCCGACCTCGAGGGCCGTCCGCTGAACGAGGCACGGGCCCTGCTGAAGAAGGAGGGGCTGGAGCCGGGCATGGTGACCCGGGAGTTCAGCGAGAGCGTGGCCAGGGGCTCGGTGATCGGCACCAGGCCCGAGGCGGGCACCGAACGGCGCGCCGGCTCGGCGGTCGCGCTCGTCGTCAGCAAGGGCCGCGCGGTGGACGTGCCGGACGTCACCGGCAAGGACCTGGACCGGGCGAAGTCCGCTCTGGAGGAGGCCGGTCTGAAGGTGCGGATCGCCTCCGAACAGGTGAACTCCGAGTTCGACAAGGGCCAGGTCGCCCAGCAGACCCCGGCGGGCGGCAGCCGGGCCGCCGAGGGCGACACGGTCACGCTGACGCTGTCCAAGGGTCCCGAGATGGTCGAGGTGCCGGACGTGGTCGGCAAGAAGGTGGACGAGGCCAGGAGCGAGCTGGAGGCCGCCGGCTTCACGGTCGAGGAGGACCGCGGTCTGCTCGGGCTGTTCGGCGACACCGTCCGGCGGCAGTCCGTGAAGGGCGGCGACCTGGCCCCGAAGGGATCGACGGTCACGATCACCATCCGGTGAGCCCCGGGAAAGCCTAAGTCGGCGGATGCGCGGCGCCCGGCGGCACCCGGCCGCCGGGCGCATGCCACCCTGAACAGGTGAGCAGTGAGCAGTCCCGCGCCCTTCCCGGTCCCCTCCGCAACCCCGTCGGCAGCCATGTGCCCGTCGCCGGCGGGCTGTGCTCGGTGGGCCTGTCCTACGCCCGTGACCTGAGGGCCGAGGCCGTACAGGTCTTCGTCGCCAATCCGCGCGGCTGGGCCACGCCCGCCGGCGATCCGCGGCAGGACGAGGCGTTCCGCGCGGCCTGTGCCGAGGAGTCGATCCCGGCGTACGTCCACGCGCCCTATCTGATCAACTTCGGTTCGCACACCGAGGCGACCGTGGAGCGGTCCGTCCGGTCGCTGCGGCACTCGCTGCGGCGCGGACGGGAGATCGGCGCCCTGGGCGTCGTCGTGCACACCGGGAGCGCGACCGGCGGCCGGGAGCGGCCGGTGGCGCTGAAGCAGGTACGGGAGCGCCTGCTGCCGCTGCTCGACGAGCTCACCCACGACGACGACCCGTGTCTGCTCCTGGAGTCGACCGCGGGCCAGGGCGCCTCCCTCTGTTCCCGCACCTGGGACTTCGGGCCGTACTTCGAGGCCCTGGACGCCCATCCGAAGCTCGGTGTGTGCCTGGACACCTGCCATGTCTTCGCCGCCGGGCACGACCTGACCGGCCCGGACGGCATGCACCGGACGCTGGACCGGCTGGTGGAGACGGTCGGCGAGGGGCGGTTGAAGCTGATCCACGCCAACGACTCCAAGGACGTGGCCGGCGCGCGCAAGGACCGGCACGCGAACATCGGCGCCGGTCACATCGGCGCGGACCCCTTCCGCGCCCTGATGACCCACCCCGCCACCGAGGGCGTCCCCCTGATCATCGAGACCCCGGGCGGCAAGGAGGGCCACGCGGCGGACGTGGCCCTGCTGAAGAAGCTCAGGGACGGCTGAGCCGCGCCGCCGTCACAGCTCCGGTCCGTCTCCCGGTTCCTCCTGGTAGGAGTACCGCTGCTCCTTCCACACGTCGCCGATGTTGTGGTAGCCGCGCTCCTCCCAGAAGCCGCGGCGGTCGGCGGTCATGTACTCCACGCCGCGGACCCACTTGGGGCCCTTCCAGCCGTACAGGTGGGGGACGATCAGACGGAGCGGGAAGCCGTGCTCCGCGGTGAGCAGTTCGCCGTCCTTGTGGGTGGCGAAGAGGGTGCGCTCGGAGGCGAAGTCGGACAGGCGCAGATTGGCGCTGTAGCCGTACTCCGCCCACGCCATCACATGGGTGACGTCCGGGGCGGGCGGGACGAGGTCCAGGATGGTGCGGGCCAGGATGCCGCCCCACTCGGCACCGAGCACGCTGTACCTCGTGACGCAGTGCAGGTCGGCCACCACGGTGGTGTAGGGCAGGGCCGTGAACTCCTCGTGGGTCCAGCTGTGCTTCTCCCCGTCGGCGGTGGCGCCGAAGACCCGGAAGTCCCAGCGTTCGGGCCGGAACCTGGGCACCGGCCCGTAGTGCGTGACCGGCCAGCCCCGCTGCGGCCGCTGCCCCGGCGGAAGCCCCGGCTGCACCGCCCCCTGCGACACCCCTCCAGACACGTTCCCGGACGTGCGTTCCACCGGCTGACCCATGTCTCCATCCTGGCAGACGCAGGAGGGTGCACATGACCACCCCTGGGTCAATTCAGTCAACTCATAATAAGTGTGAACTTACTGGACAGCCGTGAGGGCCGGTGGAATCATGCCGCGCAACCCGCCAGCCCCGGCCCCGTGCGGAAGGAGCCTTGACGATGCAAGGCGACCCCGAAGTCATCGAGTTCCTCAACGAGCAGCTCACCGGCGAACTGACCGCCATCAATCAGTACTTCCTGCACGCGAAGATGCAGGAGAACAACGGCTGGTACAAACTCGCGCGGTACACGCGCCGTGAGTCGTTCGACGAGATGAAGCACGCCGAGGTCCTCACGGACCGGATCCTGTTCCTCGAGGGCCTGCCCAACTACCAGCGGCTGTTCCACGTCCGCGTGGGGCAGACCGTGCAGGAGATGTTCGAGGCGGACCGGCAGATCGAGCTCGAGGCCGTCGACCGGCTGCGGCGCGGGATCGAGGTGATGCGGGCGAAGGGCGACATCACGTCGGCGAACATCTTCGAGGACATCCTCGCCGACGAGGAGCACCACATCGACTACCTGGAGACCCAGCTGGAGCTGCTGGACAAGCTCGGCGAGGCCCTCTACATCGCCCAGGTGGTCGAACAGCCGGAGGAGTGAGGGGCAAGAATCGGTAGGACCGGCCGGAGGGCTAGGCGGCCTCGCCGAGGTCCGGGCGCGGGGCCGGGGCCATGGCCGGACCCGTCGGAAGGGGGCGTCCCCGGCCGGCCGGCTCCCGGCGCGGGGCCGCGCCTCTGCCGAGGAGGGCCTGGATACGGCGTACGCACGAGCCGCAGTCCGTGCCCGCCTTGCAGACCGAGGCGATCTGGCGGGGAGTGCGGGCGCCGTTCTCCGCGTGCTGCTCGACCTGCTGCTCGGTGACGGCGAAGCAACTGCAGACGTACACGCGGTTCACCCTTGCGCCGGGAACGGTTCGACGACACCCTTCCGAGTTCTCGGTAAGGCAAACCTAACCTTACTGGTTTCGCGGGAGGTGCAAAAGCCGGTGGGGCGCGGATCGTGTGTGATCCGCGCCCCACCTCGTACGCCTCCCGCGAGGCGGCCGTCTCACTGGTCCCGGTACATCTCCGCGACGAGGAACGCCAGGTCGAGGGACTGGCTGCGGTTCAGCCGCGGGTCGCAGGCCGTCTCGTAGCGCTGGTGCAGGTCGTCGACGAAGATCTCGTCGCCGCCGCCCACGCACTCGGTGACGTCGTCACCGGTCAGCTCCACATGGATGCCGCCCGGGTGCGTGCCCAGCGCCTTGTGCACCTCGAAGAAGCCCTTGACCTCGTCGAGCACGTCGTCGAAGCGACGGGTCTTGTGGCCGGAGGCCGCCTCGAAGGTGTTGCCGTGCATCGGGTCGGTCACCCAGGCCACGGTCGCGCCCGACGCCGTGACCTTCTCCACCAGCTCGGGGAGCCGGTCGCGGATCTTGTCGGCGCCCATGCGGACGATGAACGTCAGCCGGCCCGGCTCCCGGTCGGGGTCGAGACGCTCGACGTACTGCAGCGCCTCCTCGGCCGTCGTGGTCGGGCCGAGCTTGACGCCGATCGGGTTGCGGATCTTCGAGGCGAACTCGATGTGCGCGTGGTCCAGCTGCCGGGTGCGCTCACCGATCCACAGCATGTGCGCCGAGACGTCGTACAGCTGCCCGGTGCGCGAGTCGACACGGGTCAGCGCCGCCTCGTAGTCGAGCAGCAGCGCCTCGTGCGAGGAGTAGAACTCGACGGTCTTGAACTCCTCCGGGTCCGCGCCGCAGGCCCGCATGAAGTTGAGCGCGTTGTCGATCTCACGGGCGAGCTGCTCGTAACGCTGGCCGGAGGGGGAGGACTTCACGAAGTCCTGGTTCCAGGCGTGCACCTGACGCAGATCGGCGTAGCCGCCGGTGGTGAAGGCGCGCACCAGGTTCAGCGTGGAGGCCGAGGCGTGGTACATCCGCTTCAGCCGCTCCGGGTCCGGGACCCGGGCGGCCTCGGTGAACTCGAAGCCGTTGACCGCGTCGCCCCGGTAGCTCGGCAGCGTCACCCCGTCGCGGGTCTCGGTCGGCTTGGAGCGCGGCTTGGAGTACTGGCCGGCGATCCGGCCCACCTTCACCACCGGCACCGAGGCGGCGTACGTGAGCACGGCGCCCATCTGGAGCAGGGTCTTGAGCTTGTTGCGGATCTGGTCGGCGGACACCGCGTCGAACGTCTCGGCGCAGTCGCCTCCCTGCAGGAGGAACGCCTCGCCCCTGGCAACGGCTCCCATCCGGGCGCGCAGCTGGTCGCACTCGCCTGCGAAGACGAGCGGCGGATACGTCTCGAGGTCCGCGATCACTGCGCGCAGAGCCTCGGGGTCGGGGTACTCGGGCTGCTGCGCCGCGGGCAGATTTCGCCAGGTGTTGCCAGCGCTCGGGCTGGTCTTAGCGTTCACGGTCACATCTCCCACCCTACGGGGTCGCCCGACCGGCCTGCTCATCTGCTCATCAAATGAGACAGATGGTGTGAGACGGATGGGGGCGAAACGGGCGGCGCGCAGGGGATGCGAAAGGGAGGCGCGCAGGGGGTGCGCAAGGGGGTCATACGCCGGTGCCGACGTCCAGTTGGTCCCGGTCGATGTTGATGGTCACCCCTTTGTAGGTCTCGGTCTTGTTGCCCGCGTACTGGTGGATGCGCTGCTGCTTCGCCCACATCGCGGCGGGCAGGCTGGGGTGGTCGGTGGTGGCCTCGCCGTTCCAGTGCGCGAAGAAGATCACATCGGGAAGAGTGGTCCTCGCGGCGTTGTCGACCAGGTCGAGGACCAGGGAGGAGACACTGCCGTACGCGCCGGAGCGGTAGCCCAGTTCGTGCAGCCGCTCGGTCCAGGCCTCCAGATAGCCGAGGACGCGGGTGGTGAGGGCGCCGCCGCGCGTGTACTGCTCCACGTTGTTGTAGAGCACCGAGCCCTTGCCCAGGCCGAGCGCGGCGGCCCGGGCGACCGCGTCCTCGGCGGCGGCTC
Source organism: Streptomyces thermoalcalitolerans (assembly GCF_039525155.1). Taxonomy (NCBI): domain Bacteria; kingdom Bacillati; phylum Actinomycetota; class Actinomycetes; order Kitasatosporales; family Streptomycetaceae; genus Streptomyces; species Streptomyces thermoalcalitolerans. The sequence continues at coordinate 100,670 of NZ_BAAAHG010000013.1, forward strand.
TCCCCTGCGGCACCGGGTCGGTGATGGCCGCGCAGTCGTTCTGGCAGCTGCCCGCGCCGACGGTGGGCTGCGGGCCGACGTAGAGCGGGAAGAGACGCCATCCGTTCGTGTACTGCGTCCGCACCCACTCGGGGGTCAGCCTGACCTGGGCGCAGGCACGGTTGATGCCGCCGATGTAGATGCCCACGGCCCGGTAGGGCGAGCCGTCCCTCCAGGCGTTCATGGCGGTCTGGCTCGGGGCGCTGCAGGTGTCGAAGCCCTTGCCCCGGTGGGCGGTCGCGTCGGCGGGCACGGAGAGGGCGGAGGGGATGTCGCCCGGCTGTTCGGCGCGGGCGGAGGCGACCGGCAGCCCGGCGCTCTCCAGCACCCGCTGGACCGTCGCGCGGTCCTCGCGGTACGGGGCCGTGATCTCGATCCCCTCGTCGGTGGCCGTGGCCCGGAAGACACGGGACGTGCGGTCCTCGGTGACGGAGGCCTTCGTGGCCGCCGCGGGCCGCACCCACAGGGCCTCGGTGCGTCCGACGGCACGCGCGGGGCAGTCCTGCTGCTCCCCGGGCTCGCCGAGGTAGACGGCGTGCCGGTCGAAACGGACGCAGGCCGTCGGGTTCTTCTTGAGGTCGACGATCTGCCAGTCGGCCGGAACGGTGAACGTGTGGCCGCGGTACGTCACCGTCTTGGTCTCCCCACCGGGTGCCGTGCGGGCGGCGGCCGGTGAGCCGGCCCCGAGCAGTGCGCAGACGGCCAGCGCGGCGAGCGCCCGCCGGGCCGGGCGTGACGATCGTGGGGGGGGCGCGATGCGGACATGGCGTACTCCTGGGTCGGGCACGGCACGCGCGGCGGAGCACGGGCGGGTCCCCGCCCGGCCGGCGTTTGTCCTCGTCCTCCTTTCCACCGCCCGCCTTTGCCGGAAACCGCGTGTGGTGCGTCCGGGCGACCTCGCGTGCGGTAGGGTGCGGGCATGTTCGTACGCGCATCCCTGCACCGGAACTGGTGGTGGACCGCTCCTTAGGCGGCCCGCCGACTGCGCGTACCCACACTCTGCGAAGGCCGCCCGAGGGGCGGTCTTCGGCGTTCTAGGCGCTCGGGCCGTTCCTCACCCGCATCGGCGAAACACCGGCAGAAGCCGATGAAGGCCGGCGAAGACCGCCGAAAGCCGGCGGCGACCGACGGAAACCGACACACGAGGAACCGCCCCATGGACCTGGTACGGCTGCTGCACGACCCCCGCCCCTTCGCCCTGCTCCGCCGGCGCACCCCCGGGCACGACCACGACCTGGTCGAGGTGCTGCTCGGCCCGGTGACCACCTGCGACCGTCTGGCCGAACTGCCCGACGAGGGCCTTGCGCTGATCCCCTTCCGGCAGATCCGGGAGCGCGGCTTCGACGTGCGCGACGACGGCACCCCGCTCCTGGTGCTGACCCCCGAGGAGAGGTACGCCCTTCCGCTGGCCGAGGCGCTGGAGCAGCTTCCCGCGCACGAGGTGCGCGTCGAGGACGACGGCTTCGACGTCTCCGACGAGGAGTACGCGGAGATCGTCCGGCGTGTGCTGCGCGAGGAGATCGGTGCGGGCGAGGGCGCGAACTTCGTGATCCGGCGGACGTACCGGGGCCGCATCCCGGGGTTCGGGCGGGCCGACGCCCTGGCCCTGTTCCGGCGGCTGCTGGCTCAGGAGCGGGGTGCGTACTGGACCTTCGTCGTGCACACCGGGGACCGGGAGGGGCCCGGCGGGCCTGCCGCGGAGGGGCGGGAGAGGGAGACGGGCGGGCGGACGCTGGTGGGCGCCAGTCCCGAGGTGCATGTGCGGATGTCCGGCGGGACCGTCGTGATGAACCCGATCAGCGGCACGTACCGCTATCCCCCGGAGGGGCCGACGCCCGGGCATCTGCTGGACTTCCTCGCCGACGGCAAGGAGATCGAGGAGCTGTCGATGGTCGTCGACGAGGAGCTCAAGATGATGTGCACCGTCGGCGACATGGGCGGAGTCGTCGTGGGGCCGCGGCTGAGGGAGATGGCCCACCTCGCGCACACCGAGTACGAGCTGCGCGGGCGGTCGTCCCTGGATGTGCGGGACGTGCTCAGACAGACCATGTTCGCCGCCACCGTCACCGGCTCGCCCGTGCAGAACGCCTGCCGGGTCATCGAGCGGTACGAGACCACCGGGCGCGGCTACTACGCCGGTGCCCTCGCCCTGCTCGGCCGTGACCCCGGCGGCGGCCGGACCCTCGACTCCCCCATCCTGATCCGCACCGCCGACATCGACGCCTCCGGGCGGCTGCGGGTGTCCGTCGGTGCCACCCTCGTCCGCGGCTCGGACCCGGACGGCGAGGTCGCGGAGACCCATGCGAAGGCGGCGGGGGTGCTGACGGCGCTGGGCGTACGGCCCGGCCGGCCGCGTACGGAGCGGAAGCCGCCCCGGCTCGCCGACGACCCGCGGGTGCGGGCGGCGCTGGACGGGCGCCGGGCCCTGCTGGCGCCGTTCTGGCTGCGGATGCAGAAGCGGCCGGAACGCCCGGAGGGGCATGCGCTGGTCGTGGACGGCGAGGACACCTTCACCGCGATGCTCGCCCATGTGCTGCGGTCCTCGGGGCTCGCGGTGACCGTCCGCCGCTACGACGAGGACGGGCTGCGGGAAGCCGTCCTGGCGCACGAGGGTCCGGTGGTCCTCGGTCCCGGCCCGGGCAACCCCTCCGACCTGACCGACCCGAAGATGCGCCTGCTGCGTGCCCTGACCGCCGAGGTGCTCAGGGAGCGCCGGCACAGTGTGCTCGGCGTCTGTCTGGGCCATGAGCTGATCGCGGCCGAGCTGGGCCTGGAGATCGTGCGCAAGGAGGTGCCGTACCAGGGCGCGCAGACCACGATCGACCTGTTCGGCCGCACCGAGACCGTCGGCTTCTACAACAGCTTCGTGGCGGTCTGCGACGACGAGGCCCACGCCGAACTCGCCGCACACGGCGTGGAGGTGAGCCGGAGCGCCACCGGTGAGGTGCACGCGCTGCGCGGCCCGGGGTTCGCCGGTCTGCAGTTCCACCCGGAGTCCGTGCTGACGCTGAACGGTCAGGCGATCCTTTCCGGACTGCTGGCCGCTCCCCTGCTGCGCCGGCCGTGACCGGCGCCGGCCGGCGCGGTTTCGCGCCCCGTCCGGCCGGGTGCGGGCGGGCAGTACGGCCCGCACCCGGCGCCGCCGGTGCGCCGCGGGCCGGACCGGCGGCCGGCTCCGCGTCAGCCGAAGAAGACCCCGGCCTCCTCGTACAGCTTGAGGTCCACCGTCTTCAGTTTCGCCGTGGCCTCGGAGATCGGGACGCGGACGATGTCGGTGCCGCGCAGGGCGACCATCCTGCCGAAGTCGCCGTCGTGGACGCAGTCGATGGCGTGCAGCCCGAAGCGGGTGGCCAGCCAGCGGTCGAAGGCGGTGGGCGTGCCGCCGCGCTGGATGTGCCCGAGGACGGTGGTCCGGGCCTCCTTGCCGGTGCGCCTCTCGATCTCCTTGGCCAGCCACTCGCCGATGCCGGAGAGGCGGACGTGTCCGAAGGAGTCCCGTGAGGAGTCCTTCAGCACCATGTCGCCGTCCTTGGGCATGGCCCCCTCGGCGACGACGACGATCGGGGCGTAGGACGCCTTGAAACGGGAGGTGATCCAGGCGCACACCTGGTCGAGGTCGAAGCGCTGCTCGGGGATGAGGATGACGTTCGCGCCGCCGGCGAGACCGGAGTGCAGGGCGATCCAGCCGGCGTGCCGGCCCATCACCTCGCAGACCAGGACCCGCATATGGGACTCGGCGGTGGTGTGCAGCCGGTCGATCGCCTCGGTGGCGATGCTCACGGCGGTGTCGAAGCCGAAGGTGTAGTCGGTGGCCGACAGGTCGTTGTCGATGGTCTTGGGCACGCCGACGCAGGGCACTCCGTACTCGTCGCTGAGCCGCGCGGCCACTCCGAGGGTGTCCTCGCCGCCGATCGCGATGAGCGCCTCGACCTCCTGCTTGGCGAGGTTGTCCTTGATCCGCCGGACGCCGTCCTCCTGGCCGAGGGGGTTGGTCCGCGAGGAGCCGAGGATGGTGCCGCCGCGGGGCAGGATGCCGCGCACCGCGGGGATGTCGAGACGGACGGTGTCGTTCTCCAGCGGCCCTCGCCAGCCGTCCCGGAAGCCGACGAAGTCATAGCCGTACTCCTGCACGCCCTTGCGGACGACGCCCCGGATGACGGCGTTGAGTCCGGGGCAGTCGCCGCCTCCGGTCAGTACTCCGACCCGCATGGAAATGTCCCTTCACCGCAGGTTTCCTGGTGAGGGTCACGCTAACGGTGACGCACGTCACTCCGATATGCGCGGGAAGGCCAATTCCGGCGATTTGCCCGGTAGTTGATCGTCCGTCGACACGGGAGAAATCACCTGGAAGGACGACTGTGCCGGGACATGCGGGTTTTACTCGCCGTCAAGTCCTTGTTCGATGGCGTACCGCACCAGCTCCACCCGGTTGTGCAGCTGCAGCTTGCCCAGGGTGTTCTGCACATGGTTCTGCACCGTGCGGTGGGAGATCACCAGACGCTCGGCGATCTGCTTGTAGCTCAGCCCCTTGGCGACCAGGCGCAGCACCTCGGTCTCGCGGTTGGTGAGCCGGGGCGCCTTCGGTGTGCCGGTGTCCGCCGCGGGTGCGGGCTCGGCGGCCAGCCGCCGGTACTCGCCGAGGACCAGGCCGGCCAGGCCCGGGGTGAACACCGGGTCGCCGGCGGCCGTGCGGCGCACCGCCTCCAGCAGCTCCTGGGTGGAGGCCGATTTCACCAGATAGCCCGTGGCGCCCGACTTCACCGCCTCCAGCACATCGGCGTGCTCGCCGCTCGCGGACAGCACCAGCACGCGCAACGACGGGTCGGCGGCGACGAGTTCCTTGCAGACCTGGACGCCGGGTTTCCCGGGCAGGTTCAGGTCGAGGACGAGGACGTCGGGCGCCGTCGCCCTGGCGCGGTGCACCGCCTGCTCGCCGTCGCCCGCGGTGGCGACCACCTCGAAGCCGGCCTCGGTCAGGTCGCGGGCGACGGCGTCGCGCCACATCGGGTGGTCGTCGACCACCATCACCTTGATCGGGCCCTGCTCTGCGCTCATCGGCTCTCCGCCTTCCCCCGTGTGCTCGTCTTCTTCGGTGCGTTCGTCATCGCGCTCTTCGGTACGGTGAGTTCGACCTCCGTGCCCTGGCCCGGCACCGAGATCAGCTCGGCGGTGCCGCCGATGTCGCGCATCCGGCCCTTGATCGACAGGGACACGCCGAGCCGGCCCTCGCTCTCGGCCTGGGCGAGCCGTCCCTGCGGGATGCCCGGACCGTCGTCCCGCACGGTCACGGTCACCGCCTCCGGTTCGTCCTCGAGCAGGATCCACGCCCGCGCGTCCTCGCCCACGTGCGTGCGGACATTGTCCAGTGCGGCCCCGACGGCCCCGGCCACCTCACGGGCGACGGCGTACGGCAGCGGCACCGGGGCTCCCGGCTCGGCGAAGCTGACCCGGGGGCCGGCGTAGGGGGCGAGCAGCGAGCGCAGGTCGACGGGCCCGTCGTGCTCCTCGCCGTCCTCGCCGCGGCGGTCGCCCGCGCGGCCGCCGGCGTCCCGGACCGCCGCCTTTCCGCCCGTGCCCTCGGCTCCCCGGGGAGTGGGGACCAGCCCGCCGGAGACCAGGGTGCGCAGCGCCACCTCCTGCTCCCCCGCCAGCCGGCCCAGCTCCGCCGCCTCGCCGCCGATCACCGCGCCGCGCCGCTGCACCATGGCCAGCACCTGCAGCACACCGTCGTGGATGTCCCGGGCCAGGCGCTCCCGTTCACGGGTGGCCGCCTCGATCTCCAGGGCGCGGGCGAGGGTGCGCTCGGAGGCCCGGGCGACCTCGACGACATAGCCGATCGCGATGGAGGCGACCCAGACCAGGATCACGGCGTGCACGGTGTCGCGGGCCGGGGAGCCGCGCTCGACCAGGTTGGCGACGGCGACCGCGGTGGAGGCGAGGGCGGCCCAGCGCCAGCCGCCCTTGATGGCGAAGGCGAGGACGGAGCCGGCGGTCCAGATCGACGGCAGGGTCGGGCCGCCGCCCGCGATCCGCTCGGGGGCGTCGGCGACGGGCGTGAGCAGGATGCCGGTCAGGGCGAGGGTGAGGTCGGCGGCCAGGAAGCGCCTGGTGCAGCTCGCGGCGTTCGCGACCTTGGGCAGGGTGGCCAGGGTCCACACGAACAGGACGCAGAAGAAGGCGACGGCGACCCAGGGCCGGGGGAACCGGTCGTAGGCGGTGGCGAACAGACCGATCGCGTAGAGCATGGTCAGCACCCGGTATCCGGCGAGCGCGCGCCACAGCGGCTGCTCCACCGACATCCTCATGGCCCGCTCACGCTTCGGCATGTTCCCCCCTGGCGGTTCGCCCCGCTCCGCCTGCTTCTCCTTCTCGGCCTGTTCCTCCCCGGCATGTTCCGGTGCGGCCCGGCCGCACCGGCCCACCGGCCGCCGCCTTCTCCGTTCTCCTCAGTCCACCGCCTTCGCGGCCTTCGCCGCCTCCGCGATCCGCCGCTTGGCGGCGGTGGCGTAGATGTCGACGTACTCCTGGCCGGAGAGCTTCATGATTTCGTACATGACCTCGTCCGTCACCGCGCGCAGCACGAAACGGTCGTGCTCCATGCCCTGGTAGCGGCTGAAGTCCAGGGGCTTGCCGATGCGGATGCCGGGACGCATCAGCTTGGGAATGATCTTCCCGGGCGGCTGGATCTTCTCCGTGTCGATCATGGCGACCGGGATGACGGGCGCCCCGGTGGCCAGTGCGACGCGGGCCAGGCCGCCCGGTTTGCCGCGGTAGAGGCGGCCGTCGGGCGAACGGGTGCCCTCCGGGTAGATGCCGAACAGCTCGCCGCGCTCCAGCACCTCTGTGCCGCTTCTGACCGCCGCCTCGCCGGCGCCGCGGACTCCGGAGCGGTCCACCGGGAGCTGGCCGACCCCCTTGAAGAACGCGGCGGTCAGCCGGCCCTTGAGCCCGGGCGTGGTGAAGTACTCGGCCTTCGCGATGAAGGTGACCTTGCGGTCGAGCACCGCGGGCAGGAAGAAGGAGTCGGAGAAGGACAGGTGGTTGCTCGCCAGAATGGCCGGTCCCTCGGCCGGAACGTTCTCCAGCCCCTCCACCCAGGGCCTGAAGGCCAGCCTCAGCGGCCCCCCGAGGGCCACCTTCATCGCGCTGTAGAACAACCCACTGCCTTCCTGTGTGCGCCGATCAGACAATAACCCCCGTACCGGTCCTGAGGGCCCGACGGCCCTGGCCGGTGCCGGTGCGGTCGCGTACGGTGAAATACCTGCCCCCGACACACACAGGAGAGCGACGTGCCGGTGCTCCCCGGAGCCGAGCCGTACCGCCATGACGGCGGGGAGGTCGGTGTACTCCTCTGCCACGGTTTCACCGGATCCCCCCAGTCGCTGCGTCCCTGGGGGGAGCATCTCGCCGAGCGCGGCCTGACCGTCTCGCTCCCGCTGCTGCCCGGGCACGGCACGCGCTGGGAGGACATGCAGCTCACCGGCTGGCCGGACTGGTACGCGGAGGTGGACCGCGCGCTGCGCCTGCTGCGCGAGCGGTGCGCGCATGTGTTCGTGGCCGGCCTGTCCATGGGCGGTGCCCTCGCGCTGCGGCTGGCCGCACGGCACGGAGACGCGGTCGCCGGGGTCGTGGTGGTCAACCCGGCCATCAAGATCCACGGTCTGTCGGCGCACGTGCTGCCCGTGGCCCGCCATCTCGTCCGGACGAGGAAGGGCATCGCGAGCGACATCGCCAAGGAGGGCGCCGCCGAACTGGGGTACGACCGGGTGCCGTTGCATGCCGCGCACTCGCTCAGGGCCTTCTTCCGGCTGCTCGACGGCGAGCTTCCGCAGGTCACACAGCCGCTGCTGCTTCTGCGCAGCCCGCAGGACCATGTGGTGCCCCCGGCCGACTCGGCCCGGATCCTCAGCCGTGTCTCCTCCACCGACGTCACGGAGGTCCTGCTGGAACACAGTTACCACGTCGCTACGTTGGACCACGATGCGGACCGGATCTTCGAGGAGAGCTACGCCTTCATCGGCCGGCTCGCACCCAGTGTCGGCAAGGAAGGGACGGCCGCAGGTGGCTGAGCACGACTCCGACCGCGAGAACCGCGAGGGCCGGGAGCCGGCCGACCCGGTGCAACCGGCCGGGCCCGACCGGCCGGCCGGGAAGGCCGGCGGACCCGAGGAGCCCGGCGGCAGGGGCGGCGCCCCCCTCGACATCGACGAGGAGGCCGCCTGGGCGGCGATCGTCGCCGGATACGGCGAGGAGCCGCCGGACCCGCCGGACGCGAAGCCCTGCCGTCCGGTCGAGGACCTGGCCCTGCCGCCGGAGCCCGGGACACCCGGGGCCGACGGCATCGGCGCCGACGGCGCCCGTGCCTCCCGCCGGACCGGGGGACCCGGCGGGGCCGGTGACGACGGGCCCGAGGCGGGCACCGGCGGCCGGGAGGAGAGGAGCGGCAAGGACGGCGGCGACGGATCCGCCCCGGCCAGGCCGCTGGGCAGTTCGGTCTCCTTCGCGCCCGGGGTCGGCCTCGGAGGCGTGGGACCGCGCGACTACTCGCTCGCCGAGCCGTCCGACGACGACTTCGACGAGGACGACGAGGGCCACTTCGTCCCGCCGGAACCGCCGCCGCTGTCCTCCGTCGACGCGGTCACGATGTGCGCCTGGTTCGCGGTGATCGGCGGTCCCGTCCTGCTCCTGCTGGCCGTCATGTTCGACTGGGAGATGACGTGGTGGCTCGCCGTGCTCGGCATCGGCGGCTTCCTCGGCGGCTTCGCGACGCTGGTGGCACGCATGAACCCGGGCGAGGAGGACGACGACGATCCCGGCCGCGGGGCGGTGGTCTGAGCTACGGCTGCAACTGTGCGGGCCGCCGGTCCGCCGGAACGGCCGCCGGGACTTTGAGGGCGGCCAGCACCGGCAGATGGTCCGTGGCCGCTGCCAGGTCCGCTTCCGTCACTTCGGGGTGCCCCTGAGGGGCGTCCTCCCGCGCGGGCGAGGCGGAGAGCGGGGAGGGCACCCCGCAGCCGAGGACCTCGATGCCGCGGGTCGCGAAGACCGCGTCGATGCGCCGGTACGGCCCGGTGAGCGTCCAGGTGTGCTCGCCGCCCCAGGGGGCGGTGGCCCAGCCGTCCTGGAGCAGGCCGGTCAGCCGCCGGAACGCCGGACCGTCCGGCTCCTCGTTGACGTCGCCGCCCACGACCGCGTGCTCCACGCCCATCCCGGCCAGCCGGTCGAGGAGCATGCCGGCCTGTTCGTACCGCTCGTCCTTGTCGAGCGAGAGATGGAAGCTGAGCACGCCGAGCCGGGCACCCGCGATCCGGACGACCGCCGTGGCGAGGCCACGGCGGTGCAGACCGGGGGTGAGCGGCAGCAGCACGTCCTCGGTGCGCTCCACGGCGACCCGCAGCGAGCAGAGGACCGCCGGGCCCGCGGCCGTCGCGCCCCCGGTGAGGATCACCAGGTCGCAGGCCGCCGCCAGCCTCGCCAGCTTCTTGCGCCAGCGGAAGAAGCGCGGCGCCTCCTGGAGGAGGACGAGATCGGGCGCGCAGGCGCGGATCACCCGGACGAGGGCCCCGGTGTCGTCCCGCATCGACCGGATGTTGTAGCTCAGGACACGGATGACGGCGGTGCCGTCCGACTCGGTACGGGAGTGGGGCAGCAGCATGACGGTCACCATACGCCGTGACGGGCCCGGCGATCCGTACGGCAGCGCCCACCGGCCCTGCTGGAAGGGAGGAAACGGTGGGCGCGTACGGTGAGCGGCCGCGCGGATGCGCGGGACGCCGCGGAAGAGGCGCTACATGACCGGGTCGGGCTCCCGGGCCAGGTCGGCCGCCCCCACCAGACCGGCCTTGTTGCCGAGCTGGGCGGCGAGGACTTCGGCGACCGGGCGCCAGTTGCCGCCGACCAGCCAGCGCCGGTACGACTTGCGGATCGGCCCCAGGAGCAGCTCGCCCTCGTCGGAGAGGCCGCCGCCGACGATGAAGGCGGACGGGTCGAAGAGAGAGGCCAGGTCGGCGAGCCCCGCGCCGACCCAGCGGGCCAGCTCGCGGTAGGAGTCGACGGCCACCGGGCAGCCCTGGCGGGCGGCCATGGAGACATGCTTGCCCTCGATGCCGGCGGGAGTGCCGTCGCCGAGCTCCAGCAGCAGCCGGGCGTTCTCGGGGGTGGCGTTGGCGCGCTGCTTGGCGTACCGGACGAGGGCGCGCCCGGAGGCGTACTGCTCCCAGCAGCCCTGCGAGCCGCAGCCGCACAGCAGCCCGTCCGGGACCATCCGGATGTGACCGAACTCCGCGGCCACGCCGAAGTGGCCGCGGCGCAGTTTGTTGCCGATGATGATGCCGCCGCCGAGGCCGGTGCCGAGGGTGATGCAGATGACGTTGCGATGGCCCTTGCCGGCACCGAACTTGTACTCGCCCCAGGCCGCGGCGTTGGCGTCGTTCTCCACGACGACCGGCAGGCCGACACGCTCCTCGACCTTCTGCTTCAACGGCTCGTTGCGCCACTCGATGTTGGGGGCGAAGTAGATGGTGGAGCGCTGCCGGTTGACGTAACCGGCCGCACCGATACCCACGCCGACGATGTCGTGTCCCGCGCGTGCGCCCTCCACCGCCGAGGCGATGGCGTCCACGATGGCCTCGGGTGTGGTGGGGGTCGGCACCTTGAAGGTCGAGAGGATGTTTCCTTCCTCGTCTACCACGCCGGCCGCAATCTTCGTGCCGCCGATGTCGACGCCGATGGTGAGTCCCATGAATCCCTCAGTTTCGGTTGAGCCCCGCTATGGCCAACCGTACCCGAGGCCCTGCCCCCGCCGGTTCGTCGTCCACCGTGAGAGACGGGTCCGGCGGCAGGCCCTGCGGGGAGGGGATCAGTCCAGGTCGATGCGCTCGCCGCCGCCGGTGCCCTCACCGCGGTCGCGACGGTCGCCGGGGCGGTCGTCCGGCTCGGTGAGTTCGTCCTTCAGCCGGCCCGGCCCGTCGTCGGTGCCGCCGGTGCGGGACATCGTCCAGCGGCGCTCCTGCGACTCGACGGCGGAGCGATAGGCGGCGAGGAGTTCGCTGCCGGCCGCCGCGAGGTGGTCGAACACGTCGGGGTTCCGCTCTATGACCGGCTCGACGACCGCCTTGGCCTGCTGCACGACCTGCCGCACCACCTGCTGGGCCATGGGCCCCGCGATCCCTCCGAGCAACGGCGGCTGGAACGACGACAGCTTCTCGGCCACGGTGTCGACGAACTTGCGCAGTTCCTCGGCGGCCGCGCCGGGAGGCGGGCCGTACTGGGTGCGACGGCGGGCCCTCTCCCTCGCGAGGTCCTCGGCGCAGGCCGTGGCCCACGCATCGGCGTCGCCGGCACGCGACGCCCTGTCCCCGGGCTCCTCCTGAGCGGCGTCGGACGGTACGCGCTCTTCGCTCATGGCGGACTCCTGACTACGGTTCGTCCTTACGACGTTACCCGAACGGGGATGCGGGGTTCATCTCGCGCCGGAGGGCGGAAGGCGGGGTGCGGGCGGGCGACACCCGGCCGGCCGCGAGGGAGGGCGACGCCCCTGCCGGGGTGCGGGAGGCGCGGTTCCGCCAGGGGCCGGGCGAAGCCCCGGGAGGAGGCCCTTTCCCGCCGAGAGGGCCAAGAGAGCCGAGAGGGGCGTACGAGCGGACGGCGTCCCCTCAGCCGCGCGAGCCACGCGGCCACAGCGCGGGATCCGGCACGAAACGAATCCGCAGCTCACCGTCCCGCAGCCCCGCCCCGTCCACCGAGCACCGCCGCAGCGCCGACGGCAGCGGCACGATGCGCCGGAACGGACCGACGGTCAGCACGAGCTCGTCACCCCGCCGGATGAGCTCCAGCTCGTCCCGCACGGCCCCGGGCAGCGGAATGTGCCACACCAGCATCCCGTCCTCGGCGAGCCGGTCGGCGACGGGCCACTCGACCGGGTCAGTCGCCGGGTTGACGCCGGGCACGGCCAGCTCGGCGAGATCGTCCGGCCCGCGCGGGTCCCGGCCCAGGTGGGCGACCCGATGGACGTCGTACCTCTCCCCCCACTCGTCCAGGACCTTGCGCTGCTGCGCGACCGGCCCCGCCAGCCACGAGTCGGCGGGCGCCTCGGGCAGCACACGGCCGGCCACCAGGGACTCGACGGCCAGACCGCGTACGGCCAGGCCGAGCACCGCGTCGCGGACGGCGTCCGCACCGGCCGGACCCGGTTCGGCCACCAGGCGTACGGAGGTGCCGGGGTCCGCGACGACCGCCTCCACGGCGGCCAGCTCGACGTCCCAGCGGGCGGCGGTCTCGTACAGCCACTCCCCCGGCATGGGCACTCCCGCGAGCCGGCCGAGGACCGGCCGCAGGGCGCGGGCCGCCTGCCGCTCGGGGGGAAGAAGGCGGCGCAGATAGCGGCGCAGCTCCTCGGGCAGGGCCAGCAGGGCGAGCGCCTGCGACACGGGCGGCAGGTCGACGACCAGCAGCTCGAAGCGCTCCGACAGGGCCGCGTCGCGCAACGCCCGCAGCAGGGCCAGTTCCTCGGCGCCGGGCAGCGGGGTGACCTCCTCGGCGTCGAGGCGGGAGGCCCCGAGGAGGTCCAGGACGTTGCGCGCGCGGTCCTGGAAGGCGGCCAGGTCCGTCCGGAAGCCGGCCGCCGCGTCGGGGCGCCAGGCGGTGAGGTGCGGAGCGACCGGCACCGGGGACGCCCCGGTGGGCGCTCCGAGCACCGCGCCCAGGGTGTCCGTGCGGTCGGCGCTGAGGACGAGGGTCTCCACGCCTTCACGGGCGGCGGTCAGTGCGGTGGCGGCGGAGACGGTGGTACGGCCGCTGCCGCCGGGGCCCGTGATCAGGAGGGTGCGCATGGGGGTGAACGGTAACGGTAGGTGGGAGGTGATGGACGGCTCGACTCGGCCCGGTGCGGCCCGTCGTGGGCTTCGCCCGGATGGTCAGGGGCTCGCGGAGGGCCGGGGGAACGGCGGCCCGGTCGTCCGCGGGGGCGGGAAACCGGCGCCGACAGGGCGAAAGGCCGGTCGCGCTCGGCGCCTCACGCGTCGTGTACCCCGTGTGCCTCAGCTCCTGACGCGCGGAAGGGACCCGTGCCGTGTTCCGGCACCGGCGTGCCCTCCGGCTCCCTCACGGCCGACGTGAGGGCCGACGTGAGGACGGAGGACACCAGGGGCGCGCGAGGGCACATGAGACACGTGAGGCACGTGAGAACGCGTGGGGCCGGGGGAGGCGGGTGGGCCCGCGGGCCTCGGCCGGGGTGCCTGTGCCGCCGTTACTCGCCCGAGGAGCTGCCCGACGAGCCGTCCGACGAGCTGATCGACTCGACCCGCTTCTTGAGGCCCGCCAGGGCGCGGTCGATGATGACCTTCTCCGCCTTCCGCTTGATCATGCCCAGCATGGGGATCTTGACGTCCACGGTGAGGCGGTAGGTCACCTCGGTCGTCCGGGGACCGGTCGGCTTCAGCAGGTAGGTGCCGTCCAGGGAACGCAGCATCTGGGACTTGACCAGGGTCCAGGAGACCTCGTGGTCGCTGATCCAGGTGTACGCCAGGGTCTGGTCGTCCTTGATGGCGCCCGCGTCCATGACGAGGCGCACCTGCTCGGCGCGGCCCTGGTCGTCGACCTTGACGACCTCGGCCTCCTTCACCTCGCCGGTCCAGTCGGGATAGCGGGCGAAGTCGGCGATCACCCCCATGACGTCGGCCGGTGCCGCCTCGATCGTGATGCTCGAGCTGGTGTGTTCCGCCATCGCCGTGGCTCCTCCAGATGCGCGCCGGTGGTGCGGCCGTACTCGGCCGGTGGTGAGGGTGTCGTGCGCATGTGTGCGCAGCGTGAAGGCTACCGCGCGGCAGGCCTTCGGCCTCCACCCCCACCTGCGCCGTCGGCCGGAGCGCTCACCATTCGAGCGCCCAGGGCCGGCCGGCCCTGGCGAAGTGCCCCACGTTCACGCACTCGGTCGCACCGATCCGCATCCGCCGGACCAGCGGCTGGTGGACATGGCCGAAGAGGGCGTAGCGGGGGCGGGTGCGGCGTATGGCGTCGAGCAGGGCGCGGCTGCCGCGTTCGAAGCGGCGGGCGACGGTGTCGTAGACGAGCTCGGGGACCTCGGGCGGGATGTGGGTGCACAGGACGTCGACCTCGCCGACCGCCTCGATCTTCGCGGCGTACTCCTCGTCGCTGATCTCGTAGGGGGTGCGCATGGGGGTGCGCAGGCCGCCTCCCACGAAACCGAAGACACGGCCGCCGATCTCGACGCGTTCCCCGTCGAGCACGGTGGTGCCCTCGCGGGCGTACTCCTTCCACAGGTGCGGCATGTCGACATTGCCGTAGGTGGCGTACGTCGGGGCGGGGAACGCGGCGAAGAGCTCCGCGTACTGCTTGCGCACCGCTTCTTCGATGATCGTCGCGCGGTCGCCGTCGAGGCTCGCCCACAGCCGGGCGCCGAACTCATGGGCCTCGGCGAAACGGCGGGCGGTGCGCAGCTCGACGATGCGGTCGGCGTTCTCCACACCGAACAGCTCGGGGAAGATCCCGCGCGAGTGGTCGGCGTAGTCGAGGTAGAGGATCAGGTCGCCCAGGCAGATCAGGGCATCGGCCCCCTCGCCCGCCCGGGCCAGGTCGCGTGCGTTGCCGTGCACGTCGCTGATCACATGAATGCGTGTCCTGCCGCCGCCGGCCGAGGTGGGTGCCATGCCCATGGAGCCTAATGAACCAGGCGGCACCAGGCGGCGGGGTCCGGTGAACAGCGGCGGCGGCCCGCCGTTGGTTGGCTAGGTGATCAGCGGGTCGACTACTGTGCGCACAGGAACATCAGTCCGTGCGGCACGGACCGTGTGACACAACGAACATCTCGCCGGACCCCCTGTCGAAGAACCGTACTGACGGGTAACGTCCGGGCCGTCCGGCGTTTCTGGATTTCAACGACGTCGTGGCGCCGGTGCCCTACGAGGAGCAGCAGTTTTGCGCGAGTTCAGCCTTCCGGCTCTCTATGAGGTCCCTACGGACGGCAATCTGACCGACATCGTCCGCAGAAATGCCACGCAGCATCCCGATGTCGCCGTGATCGCGCGAAAGGTCGGCGGTGTCTGGCAGGACGTGACGGCGAGAGACTTCCTCGCCGAGGTGCACTCCGCCGCCAAGGGGCTGATCGCCTCCGGAGTCCAGCCGGGCGACCGGGTGGGCCTGATGTCGCGGACCCGGTACGAGTGGACGCTGCTGGACTTCGCGATCTGGAGCGTGGGTGCCGTCACCGTTCCGGTGTACGAGACCAGCTCGGCGGAGCAGGTGCAGTGGATCCTCGGCGACTCCGGTGCGACCGCCTGCATCGTGGAGCTGGACGGCCACGCCGCCACCGTGGACTCGGTGCGCGAGGCGCTGCCCGCGCTGAAGAACGTCTGGCAGATCGAGGCCGGCGCGCTCGAGGAGCTGCGCCGGGCCGGGAAGGACATCAGCGACGCCACGGTCGAGGAGCGCGGCTCGCTGGCGAAGGCCGACGACCCGGCGACCATCGTCTACACCTCCGGTACGACCGGGCGGCCCAAGGGATGCGTGCTCACCCACCGCTCCTTCTTCGCCGAGTGCGGGAACCTGGTGGAGCGGCAGCGGCCTCTGTTCCGCACCGGTGAGTGCTCCGTGCTGCTCTTCCTGCCGCTGGCGCACGTCTTCGGGCGGCTGGTGCAGATCGGGTCGATGATGGCGCCGATCAAGCTGGGCCATGTGCCGGACATCAAGAACCTCACCGACGAGCTGGCCGCGTTCCGTCCGACGCTGATCCTCGGTGTGCCCCGGGTCTTCGAGAAGGTCTACAACTCGGCCCGCGCCAAGGCGCAGGCGGACGGCAAGGGCAGGATCTTCGACCGGGCCGCGGACACGGCGATCGCGTACAGCAAGGCGCTGGAGGCCCCGGAGGGCCCGTCCTTCGGACTCAGGCTCAAGCACAAGGTCTTCGACAAGCTGGTCTACAGCAAGCTGCGTGCGGTGCTCGGCGGACGCGGCGAGTACGCGATCTCCGGCGGTGCCCCGCTCGGCGAGCGCCTGGGCCACTTCTTCCGCGGCATCGGCTTCACGGTGCTGGAGGGCTACGGCCTGACCGAGTCCTGCGCGGCCACCGCCTTCAACCCCTGGGACCGGCAGAAGATGGGCACGGTCGGGCAGCCGCTGCCGGGGTCCGTGGTCCGTATCGCGGACGACGGGGAGGTGCTGCTGCACGGCGAGCACCTGTTCAAGGAGTACTGGAACAACCCGGCCGCGACGCAGGAGGCCCTGGGCGACGGCTGGTTCCACACCGGTGACCTCGGCACCCTCGACGAGGACGGATATCTGCGGATCACCGGGCGGAAGAAGGAGATCATCGTCACCGCGGGCGGCAAGAACGTGGCCCCGGCCGTGATCGAGGACCGCATCCGGGCGCACGCGCTGGTCGCCGAGTGCATGGTGGTGGGCGACGGGCGGCCGTTCGTGGGCGCGCTGATCACCCTGGACGAGGAGTTCCTGCGCCGCTGGTGCGCCGAGCACGGCAAGCCGGCCGACTCCACGCCGGCGTCGCTGCGCGAGGACCCGGATCTGCTGGCGGCGATCCAGGCGGCGGTCGACGACGGCAACGCCGCGGTGTCGAAGGCGGAGTCGGTGCGGAAGTTCCGCATCCTCCCCTTCCAGTTCACGGAGGAGGCGGGTCACCTCACTCCGTCGATGAAGCTCAAGCGGAACGTGGTCGCGAAGGAGTGCGCGGACGAGATCGAGGCCCTCTACGCCAAGTAGCGGCCCTCCACGTCGGGCAGGGGCCGAGCCGGGAAGGGGCCGGGCAGAGGCCGGGCAGAGGCCGGGCAGAGGTCAAGGAGGGTCTCACAGAAGCTCCTTGAGCCGGTCCGCCAGCAGGTCCCAGCGCCACTTCTCCTCGACCCAGCGCCGGCCCCGCTCCCCCATGCGGCGGCGCAGCCCGGCGTCCTGGAGGAGGGCGATGATGCGGTCGGCGGCTTCCCCGGGGGAGCCGCCGCGCACGACCCAGCCGGTCTCGCCGTCGAGCACCGCGTCGGGCGCGCCGCCGGAGTCCCCGGCGACGACGGGCAGACCGGTCGCGGAGGCCTCCAGGTAGACGATGCCCAGGCCCTCCACGTCCAGCCCGCCGCGCCGGGTGCGGCAGGGCATGGCGAAGACGTCACCGGCGCCGTAGTGCGCGGGCAGTTCGGCCCAGGGCACCGGGCCCGTGAAGCGCACGGAGCCGGCCACGCCGGTCTCCGCCGCGAGCCGGCGCAGGTCCTTCTCGTACGGCCCGCCGCCGACGATCAGCAGCACGGTGTCGGGCTCGGCGGCCAGGATCCGGGGCATGGCCCGGATGAGGGTGTCCTGGCCCTTGCGCCGCACCAGCCGTGAGACACAGACGACCACCGGCCGGTCGGTGAGTCCCAGCCGGGCGCGCACCTCGTCGCCGCCCGAGTCCGGATGGAAGGTCTTCTCGTCGACCCCCGGCGGCAGATGCACCATCCGCGCGGCGGCCTCGGGGGTCAGCGCGGCGGCGATCCGGGAACGGGTGTACTCGCCGAGATAGGTGAGGGTGTCCGTGGTCTCCCCGATGCGGCGCAGCAGCCCGCGGGCGGCGGGCAGTTGGGCCCATCCGGCCTCGTGGCCGTGGGTGGTGGCCACCAGCCGCCGGGCGCCCGCCCTCCTGAGGGCCGGCGCCATCAGCCCGAGCGGGGCCGCCGCCCCGAACCACACCGAGGTGCACCCGTGTTCCCGCAGCAGCCCGACCGCGCGCCGGGTCGCCCGCGGGGTGGGCAGCAGCATCGTCGTACGGTCGCGTACGACGGTGAAGGGCTGCTCCGCGTCGAAGGCGGCCGTCGCCTCGACGCCCTCACGGCTCCGCTTCCAGGTGGAGGCGTAGACGACCAGCCGCTCCGGGTCCAGCCGCAGCGCCATGTTGTGCAAGAACGCCTGGATTCCGCCGGGTCGGGGCGGAAAGTCGTTGGTTACGATGAGGGTCTTGTGCATCGCCGCCGACCCTACCCAATCCGGGTGAGACGGCCGGATACGGCCATGCCTCCCGGCCCGCGTGCAGCCGTCCGGGAGATCATGCTCGGACGGACAGCGGACGGATGGGGCCTGGTGTGGACAAGACAGGCACATGGCGAAGTCTGGCGGGGGTGCTGACGGTCTGGGCTGCCGGCCGGACGCTGCTGCTGCTCTTCGTCCTCAAGGTGTTCGTCTTCCCGGGGCCGGACGTCACCACCGATGTGTCGGTGATCTACCGGGGCTGGTACGGGGTGCTGCGCGACGGCGCCTTTCCGTCAAACGACGTCACCTGGCAGTACCCGCCCGCCGCCGCGCTGGCGGTCCTCTCCCCCGCCCTCCTGCCGTTCCTGGAGTACACCGTCGCCTTCGGCGTCCTGGCCCTGCTGGCCGACCTGACGGTGCTGTGCCTGCTGCTGTACGGCGGGCGGCGCCCCGGCCGCCCGCTGCGCGGCGCCTGGGTGTGGACGGTGGGCGCGGCCCTGCTGGGACCGACGCTGTACACGCGCTACGACGTGATGGTGACGGCGGTGGCCGTGGCCGCGCTGCTCGCGGGGACCCGGCATCCGCGGACCATGGGGGTGCTGGCCGGCTTCGGGGCGCTGCTGAAGGTGTGGCCGGTGCTGCTGCTGACCGGCGCGGCCCGGCGCCGGTCGTGGGTGGCCGCGGCGGTGACCGTGACCGCTCTCGGCGCGCTGTTCCTCCTCACCATGCCGGGGGCGCTGTCCTTCCTGACCGCCCAGCGGGACCGGGGCACGGAGGTGGAGTCGCTGGGCGCGCTCGTCTTCCATGTGGCCCGGCACTTCGGCTGGAACGGCCGGGTGCTGCTGAACTACGGCTCGGTGGAGTTCGTCGGCCCGTACGTCGACGTGGTGAGCGCCGCCTCCCTGGCGCTGACCGGGGCCGCGTTCGGCTGGCTGCTGCTGTGGCGGCTGTGCGCGCACCGCCTCGGCCCGGCCGCCCTGGCGGACGCCGCCTTCGTGGCCGTCCTGCTCTTCACGACCACCAGCCGTGTGATCAGCCCGCAGTACGTGGTGTGGCTGGTCGCCCTGGCCGCCGTCTGCCTGTGCTTCCAGGGCAGCGGCATGGTGGTGCCGGCCGGCCTGGTGCTGGCGGCGGCCCTGGTGACGGTCCTGGAGTTCCCGCTCTTCTTCGGGAAGGTCGTGGCCGGCGACCCTCTGGGGATCGGCCTTCTGTTCCTCCGCAACGGTCTGCTGGTCGCCGCCTGCGCGACCGCGTGCCGCACGCTGTGGCGTTCGACGGTCCCCGGGCCGGCCGGCCCGGTCGGTTCTCCGAAGACGCGCGCCACGGTCCGGTGACCCGCCGTCCCGGACGGCGGCAGTGGCGCGGGGGCGAGCCGGGAGGGATGCCGGGGAAGGCCGGAGCCCGGCCGGCGGGCGGGGCGCCCGTCAGATCCTGGTGACCGACGAGACCGGCATCATGTCCACCGGGTCGTAGCGCACCCGGGCGCCCGGGTGGGGTGCGTGGATCACCCGGCCGTTGCCCGCGTACATCGCGACATGCCCGGCGTCGGAGCGGTAGACGACGAGGTCGCCGGGCCGGGCCTGGGACAGCGGGATGCGCCGGCCGGCGTCACGCTGCTCCTGCGAGGTGCGCGGCAGATGCACCCCGGCCTGCGCGTACGCCCACTGCGTCAGACCCGAACAGTCGAAGCTCGAGGGCCCGTTGGCGCCCCAGACATAGGGGCGGCCGAGCGCGGAGCGGGCGGCGGCGCCGTCGGCGCCCGCGCGGGCGGAGGCGGCCGGGCCGTCGCCGAGGCCGGGAAGGAAGCCGTCGCGGCCGGAGCGGGAGGCCCGGTCGTAGGCCTCGCGCTCCGACGGGGGCAGGGAGGCGAGCAGCCGCCGGGCCTCGGCCAGTTTCCGCTCGACGGTGCGTTTGTGGGCGGCGGCCGCCTTGCGGCTTTGCTCGAGCTCGGCGAGGACACGAGTGGCCTCGGCGCGCTCCTGGGAGATGTCGCGCAAGGTCCGCCGCAGGTCCTTCAGTGCGCCGGCCTGGTGGGCGCCGATCCGGTCGAGGGCGGCGGCCCGGTCGAGGCAGTCGGCCGGGTCGCGGGAGAACAGCAGGGCGAGGAAGGGGTCGAAGCCGGAGCGGTACTGGGCGCCGGCGACCGAACCGAGCGATTCCCTCAGCTCGTTGACGCGCTGCTGCTGCCGGGCGACACGGTCCCGCAGGTCGCGCGCCCGGTTCCGCAGAAGGCCGATGCGCTCACCGGCCTTGTTGTAGGCCTCGGTCGCCTTCTCGGCCTCCTGGTGGAGACGGTCCACCTCGGCCCGGGTGTCGCCGCGCGGCGCGGCGACAGCCGGGCCGGCCGGTACGGAGCCCAGGGCGGCGGCCGCGGCGGTCAGCAGACCGACGGCGACGGCGGAGCCCCGGTCGGGCCCGAAGGACGGTGCAAGGCGACGATGGGACCCCACAGAAGCCGCGCTCCTTCCGCTGGCGAACGGGAAACGCGGCAGACAGTAGCCCTCCGGCGGCGAAGCCGGCCAACGGCCCAGGCGGCCATGAAACGGCGAAGCCCCGCCTTCGACGCAGGTCGCAGGCGGGGCGTACGGCCGTGTGGCGCAACGACGATTCCCTCGAACGGGGCACCGCGTCCCGGTCCCGGGCGACGTCCCGGTCCCGGAAGGCGCAGGGCCGTGCGCCGGGAAGGCCTCAAGGACCTCAGACGCGGACGCCGAACATGAACGGGCCGCCGATGGTGTTCATCGACTCGTAGCGCACGACGGTGCCGGGACGCGGGGCGTGCAGCACCTGGCCGTTGCCCGCGTAGAGGCCGACGTGGTGCAGGTCGTTGAAGAAGAAGACCAGGTCGCCGACCTGGAGCTGGCTCATCGAGTAGATGCGGGTGCCCGCGTTGGTCTGTGCCTCGGAGGTGCGCGGGATGGCGACGCCGGCCTGCGCGTACGCCCAGGAGGTCAGTCCCGAGCAGTCGAAGGTGGACGGGCCGTTGGCGCCGTAGACGTAGGGTGAGCCGAGCTTGCTCTGGGCGGCGGCGAACGCGGCGGCGGCCCGGCCGGAGGCGGGGGTGCTCTTGCCGAGCTCCACCCGCTCGCTGGAGGCGCGGCTGGCGCGGGCCTCCTCGGCCTGGAGCTTGGCCTTCTCCTCCGCCGTGAGGGAGTTGAGGAGCCGCTGGGCCTCGGCGAGCTTGGCCTGGGCCTCCTTCTTCTTCTTGCCCAGCTCGGCACGGGTGGCGGAGAGATCCTTGAGCTTGGCGGTGGCCTCGGCCCGCTGCTGGGCGAGTTCGCGCTGCTTCTCCTGGATCTTCTTCAGCGCCTCGAGCTGCTGGCCGCTGAGCTGGTCGAGCGTGGAGGCCTTCTCGAGGTACTCGTCCGGGTCGGAGGACAGGAAGAGCTGGACCGAGGGGTCGAGCCCGCCGGTGCGGTACTGGCCGGCCGCCACCGAACCCAGGGCGTCGCGCAGCTCGTTGAGCTCCTGCTGACCGCGGGCGACGTTGTCCTGGATGGCGGAGATCTCCTTCTGGAGCTTCTCCTGCTTCTCCTTGGCCCCGTTGTACTTCTCGGTGGCCTGCTCCGCCTCCTGGTAGAGCTTGTCGACCCTGGACTTGACTTCGTCCTTGGTGGGCTTCTCACTGGGGGCGGCGTTCGCGGCCTGGGCGCTGACGGCTACGGCCGCTGCCGCCACGCTGGTGAGCAGACTCACACGTGCGCGACTCGGTTGCTTGGGTCGACGGTGGGACGCCACGGAAGCGAGCTCCTTCTTCTGAGTGATCACCCGCTCGGAGGTTTCGACGCCAGACCCTAGTGACCCCATCGTGATGAATTCAAATCCTCCGTCGAAAAATCCCCGCCGCGCAATACATTCTTTGCCTTCAACTCACCAGAGGTAAGACAGGATTGACGCTGAGTTGCACAGCAGTCCCGGTAATTCCGCCCTTAAGCCCGTACGCTGCCCTTGAGGTGCATATTTCTTTATGCCCGTTTTCACCCGCGCGACAGGCGTTTGAGAAGAACCGCCGATGCGACCGGCCGCGCGCCCGCCTTCGCGACCCCGTCGGCCACCTCCCGGTCGGTGGAGACGACGACGACCGGCCGGCCGGGCGGCTCGGCCCGTACCAGCTGGCGGATCAACTCGTCCGCGGTGACGCCCGGCTTGGAGAACAGCACCCGCACCCCGCGCGGCGGCGCGAGCAGCACCGGGGCGGCCAGTTCGGCTCCGTCGAAGACACAGGTGACCTCCGCACCGGTCTGCGCGGCGAGCTGCGAGAGCTGGCCGAGGAGCCTGAGCCGCTGCTTCTCCAGCGGCATCTGGGGATAGCCGGTCTTGGTGACGTTGTAGCCGTCGACGACCAGGTGCACCTGCGGCAGCGCGAGCAGCTGGTCGAGGATCGCCGGGTCGTGCTCGGACAGCGCGCGGGCGGCGATGTCCCTGGGGGTCATCCGGCCCGGCTCCACCGCGTCCACGGTCTCGGCCGGCCGTACGGACACCGGCGGCAGCGCCAGCTCCCGGCGCAGCCCCTGCGCCGCGTCGAGCACGGTGTCCAGCAGCAGCCGCACCCGCATGTCCTCGACGCTGCGCCCCTCGCGGGCCGCCCTGCGGGTGGCCTCGAGCGCGGCCTCCGCCTCGCCCAGGCGCGCCTTCAGCCGCCGGGCCTCGCTCTCGGCGGCCGAGATCTGCGCCTGCCCCTCGGCACGCACGGCCTCCGTCTCGGCGTGCGCCTTGCGCAGCGCGGCCTCGCCCCGCTTGACGTCGCTGAGCGCGGACCGCAGCTTGCGGTGGAGCGACTCGGCCTCTTTCCTGGCGGCCTCCAGCTCGGCGCGCAGACGCTCGGTGTCCGCCCGGCTCTGCTCACGGGCCGCCGCCAGCTCGGCGCGCAGCCTCTCCAGCTCGGCCCGGTTCTGCTCGTCGGCGCGCTCGGCCTCCGCCCGCTGGGCCTCCTCGCCGGCCGTGGTCACCAGCTTCACCCAGCCCGCCGGCCGCAGCACATACGCCGCGGCGGCCACGTCGAGCGGGTCCGCGGCCGGGGGCGGACATCCGGACTCCAGGGCCTCGGACAGCTCCGGCTGGGCCTCCTTGTACTTCTCCCCGACACGCCGGCGGAACGCCGGATCGGTCTCCAGTGCCGCCGCCATCGCGTTGCCCGCGAACTTCGCCCGGCGGCTGGGGGTGAACCGGGCGTACTGCCGCAGCTGCGCCGGCAGCTCGCCGACCCGCAGCCCGCCGAAGGCGTCGCAGACTATCTGGATGACCCGGCGGCGCACTCCGTCGGGCAGCGGACGGTCGAGCACCTCAGCGGCGCCGCCGGCCGGCCCCCCGCCTTGTGTCTCCACCATCCGTCAACCCCCATGCCTGCGGGACCCCCGCGGGGGACCGTCCGTGCGGGGCCCGCTCCGTTCAGGAGCCGGCGCCCGGCCTGTCCACGAGTTCCACCTGGTCCACGGCGTTGCACCAGCGGCAACGCACCGACTCGATCGTCTCACTGACCACCTCGCGCTCCTCGACCGTGGGCTCCCCGGCCAGATCGAGGTGGACGTACTCGACGACCTTCGACGAGCGTGTCACGTCGAAGCGGGTGAGGTTGCCGCAGAGGGTGCAGCGCCACCGCGTCGTGGCGGTCGGCAGGGGAACCGTCATCGTGACTGTTCGCTTTCCTTCTAGTTTCCGTGACGCGCCGGCTCTCCCGGAGCGTGTGGCACGTAACCCTACGGCCTGGCGGCGGCTCGTCGCCGGGTGCGCCCACGGCGGCGAGGAAATACGTACGGTTGCGTCCTGTTACGTCATGCTTTGTTCACATGACCGGCAACAGGAACACGGTGGCCGTCCGGGCGGCCGGGACCGTACGGACCACGCGGGCTCCGGTGACCTGCGCCCTGATCGTCCTGTGCTGCCTGATCTTCGTGACCGGGCCGGCGGCGGGGCTCGTTCCCGGCTACGGCACCGGTGAGGCGCTGGCTCTCGCCCAGCGGGCGTACTTCCGGCGCTGGGGCGTGGTCCCCGCCGAGCTGTTCGCCGGGACGCCACGGGCCGCCCTCACCCCGGCGACGGCCCTGTTCGTGCACGGCAGCTGGGTGCATCTGCTCGGCAACATGCTCTTCCTCCACGTCTTCGGAGCGATGACCGAGAGACGCATGGGCTCCGTCCGGTTCATGCTGTTCTACGTCGGCTGCGGCTCTCTCGCCCTGGTGGGCTACGCGGCAGCCCATGCCGCCTCCGAGCAGTCCCTGGTGGGGGCCTCGGGGGCCGTATCGGCGGTCCTCGGCGCGTTTCTCCACCTGTTCCCCCGGGCCAGGGTGACCAGTCTCTTCCCGTTCCTGTTCTTCCTGCCGCTGCGGTTTCCCGCATGGGTCGTGCTGCCGTTCTGGGCGTCCCTGCAGTGGCTCGCCGCCGGACGCCCGGCGCAGGGGCCGGGCGTGGCCTATCTGGCCCATGTGGTGGGCTTCGCTCTGGGCTTCGTCTGCGCATGGGCCGGCTTCGGCCCGGTCAAGGGGCACATGGCGCGGCCCTGGAGGGGCGGTGGGGGAAGACGGGCGGGCTGAGGGGAGTGCCGTCCGGACCCGGCCGGGCCGGGTGAGCGGTGCCCCGCGGCCGGGTCGGGCGGGGCCGGTGCGTGCGGCCGCGGGGCGGAGGAAAGGGCCGCCACGGAGCGCCGGCGGGTGACGGCGGCGCGGCTGGGGGTGCCCCGCGCCCGTCCAGGGCAGTAGGGGAGTGCGGGCCGGGGCCTTCGGCCCACGGCACGATCCGGACGGCATCCCCTAGAGTGAGGGCCACCCCCGCTCCGGCCCCCGAGGGAGAGAAACAGCCGTGATCACCGCGATCGTCCTCATCAAGACCAGCGTGGACCGGATCCCCGAGATCGCCGAGCAGATCGCCTCGCTGGACAACGTGAGCGAGGTGTTCTCCGTGACCGGGACCTACGACCTGATCGCCATGGTGCGGGTGCGGCAGCACGAGGACCTGGCGGAGGTCATCCCGGGGCGGATCAGCAAGATCCCGGGGGTGGAGGCCACGGACACGCATGTGGCCTTCCGCACGTACTCGCAGCACGACCTCGAGGCCGCGTTCGCCATCGGACTGGACTCCTGAAGGACGCCCGGGCGCCCGCGGGGCGCAAGGTGCGCGGGTGCGGCCCGTTCACGGCCGGTCGCACCCGCGCGGCAGGGCCGCGTGCCGGTACGGCCTGCCCGGCAGGGCCCGTCAGTCAGGGCCGCGGCCCTCGGGCCGCTCACCCGGCCACCGGGACGCAGCGGCCGTTCTCCGTGCGGTAGCGCCACTTCGCGCCGCTCTCGACCAGCTCCCTCACCGCCCGTACGAAGCGCTCCACGTGCTCGTCGGGCGTTCCCGCACCGAAGCTGACACGGACGGCGGCGTCCGCGGTCCCGCAGCCGCCCTGGGACTGTGCGTCGCCGCCGAGCAGGACGCGGAGCAGGGGGTGCGCGCAGAACAGGCCGTCACGGACGCCGATGCCGTACTCGGCGGAGAGGGCGGCGGCGAGGTGGGAGCTGTTCCAGCCCGCGGCCACGAAGGAGATCACCCCGACCCTCGGGGCGTCGTCGCCGAAGAGCGACAGGATCCTCACTCCCGGGATCCCGGCGAGGCCCTCGCGGACCGTGCGGATCAGGTGCTGCTCGCGGGCGACCAGCGCCTCGAAGCCGGCCTCGGTCAGCGCCCTGCAGGCGGAGGCGATGGCGTAGGCGCCGATGACGTTCGGGGAGCCGGCCTCGTGACGGGCCTCGCTCTCGTGCCACTGGACGTCCACTCCCCCGTCGGCGCGCTGCGCGACCGCGCGGCTCGCGCCGCCGCCCGCCAGGTACGGCTCGGCCTCGTGCAGCCAGTCGGCGCGGCCGGCCAGCACGCCCGCGCCGAAGGGGGCGTACAGCTTGTGGCCCGAGAAGGCGACCCAGTCGACGTCGAGGTCGCGGACCGACACCGGGCGGTGCGGGGCGAGCTGGGCGGCGTCCAGGACGATGCGGGCGCCGTGGGCGTGCGCGGCGGCGGCCAGCTCCTTCACGGGCCACAGCTCGCCGGTGACGTTGGAGGCGCCGGTGACACAGACCAGGGCCGGGCCGTGGGGGTCGCGGGCGGCCAGGGCCGCCTCCAGCGTCCGTACGGCCTGCCGCGGGGTGCGCGGGGCGTCGAGGACGGTGACCCGCGCGTGCCGCCAGGGCAGCAGTGCGGCGTGGTGCTCGGTCTCGAAGACGAACACCTGGCAGCCGGCCGGGAGCGCGCGGGCCAGGAGGTTCAGCGAGTCGGTGGTGGAGCGGGTGAAGATCACCTCGTCGTCGCCGCGGCAGTCGAGGAACTCGGCGACCGTTCTCCTGGAGTCCTCGAACAGCTCGGTGGAGAGCCGGGAGAGGTGGCCCGCACCGCGGTGCACGCTGCCGTAGTACGGCGCGTAGGCCGCCACGTCGTCCCAGACCCGCTTCAGGGCGGGTGCGCTGGCGGCGTAGTCCAGCGCGGCGTAGGTGATCTCGCCGCCGGTGACGAGCGGGACGGTGACCTCCGTTCCCAGGACGGGCAGAGGGGAGCAGACGGACTTCTCGGCGGCGACAGTGGAGACGGACATGGGTGAACTCCCGTGGAAGCAGGCGGAATCACCACGCGAGCGGGCACGGCTCGAGCGTGGAGAAAGACGGAAAAAGACGGAAAAAGGTGTGCGTCCTCTCCGGTGGCGTCCTCTTCGTCGGCTCTTCGTCTGCTCTTCGTCTGGGCCCGGCGCCGCGCCGAATGCCGAGTCGAGGCGCAGACCGAAAGAGGCGAAGAAGAGGCGGAAGGAAACAGGAGGACAAACAGGAAAACGCGGAGGCGGGGCTCTGCGGCCCTAACGCATTCGCTTGCTCACGGAAGACTCCCTCGTACGACCAGGACCCCTGGTGAACACGAGGGGTCCGCGCTTGCCGCAGACCTCGCTGCCTGCGGCCCGGTCTTCACCCGGGGCACCCCGCCACGGACGGAGGGTTGCCGGACAGTCGGCCGGGGCCACTTGACTGTCACTCATGACCTGCAGGGGAAGGTACGGGAAACGGCCGCGGTCCCGCAACCCGTGTCCGGATCGCGGGACCGCACGCCTGGCCGTCATGCGTTGCTGACCGCCACCCAGCGCTCCAGTGTGCGCTTGGCCGCCCCGGAGTCGATCGACTCCGCCGCGCGCTCCATGCCCTCCCGGAGCTGCTCGGCGAGCGTGCCCGGGCCCGGCCGCAACGCCACCAGCGCCGCCGCCGAGTTGAGCAGGACGGCGTCCCGTACGGGCCCCTTCTCGCCGTCCAGCACCCGCCGGGCGACCTCGGCGTTGTAGGAGGCGTCCCCGCCGCGCAGGGCGTCCACGGGCACCGGCTCGATGCCGACGTCGCGCGGGTCGAACCGCTCCTCGGTGACGGTGCCGTCCCGGACGACCCACACCCGGGAGGTGGAGGTCGTGGTGAGTTCGTCGAGGCCGTCGTCGCCCCGGAAGACCAGGGAGGAGTGGCCGCGCTCGGCGAAGACCCCGGCGACGATCGGGGCCATGCGCGGGTCCGCGACCCCGACGGCCTGTGCCCGCACCTTGGCCGGGTTGGTCAGCGGGCCGAGCACATTGAACACCGTGCGGATGGCCAGCTGGCCGCGCGCGGCACCGGCATGCCGCAGCGCCGGGTGGAACTTGACGGCGAAGCAGAAGGTGATGCCGGCCTCCTGGGCGACCTCGGCCACCCGCCGCGGGGTCAGTTCCAGGTTGACGCCGAGCTTCTCCAGCACATCGGAGGCCCCGGAGGCGGAGGACGCGGCCCGGTTGCCGTGCTTGACGACCCTGGCGCCCGTACCGGCCACGACGATCGAGGACATCGTGGAGATGTTCACCGTCTTCGCGCCGTCGCCGCCGGTGCCGACGATGTCGACGGTCTCGCCCGGCACCTCGATCACATTCGCGTGCTCGTACATCGCGCGGACCAGGCCGGTGATCTCCTCCACCGTCTCGCCCTTGGCCCGCAGGGCCACCACGAATCCGGCGATCTGCGCATCGGTCGCCTCACCGCGCATGATCAGGTCCATCGCCCAGGCGGTCTCGTCGGCGGTGAGGTCCCGGCCCTCCAGCAGGCCGTTCAGCAGGACGGGCCAGGAAAGGCCCGCCGCGGTGTCGCCTCCTGCGGGGGTCACAGCGCTCATGGGCCGCTCCTGGGTCGGTGTCCCGTGCATCGGGACGCGTGGTCTCGGACGGACTCCACCCTATCCAGCCCGGCGTACGGCGAGAGGCCCCGTCCGGGGTTCGGACGGGGCCTCTCGCTGTGGCGTGCAACGCTCAGCGGCCGGTGATCACATGATCAGTGGTGACCGTGACCGCTGGTGATCTCCTTGTACTCCTCGACGGTCGGCTTCGGGATCTGGTTGCCCTCGCCGTAGTACGCGTGGCTGAGCTTGGCGCGCAGCTTCTGCGTGATGCCCACCTTGCGCTCGACGCCGTTCTCGTCGACCGCCGGAGCGATCTCGGCCGGCTCGTACTGGTGGTGCGCCGTGAGGGTGTAGAGCTGCTCCTGGCTGAGCGGCTCGTGGACCTCGATGAACTCACCGTGCGGCAGGCGCTTGATGATGCCGGTCTCACGGCCGTGCAGCACCTTCTCCCGGTCGCGGCGCTGCAGACCGAGGCAGATCCGCTTGGTGACGATGAACGCGACGACCGGTCCGACGAAGAAGCCGATCCGGACGAACCAGGTGACCGCGTTGATCGACAGGTGGAAGTGCGTGGCCCACAGGTCGTTGCCGCCGCCCACCAAGGTGATCAGATACAGTGTGATCCAGGCCACACCGAAGGCCGTGCGGGTCGGGGCGTTGCGCGGGCGGTCCAGGATGTGGTGCTCGCGCTTGTCGCCGGTGATCCAGGCCTCGATGAACGGGTAGAGCGCGATCGCCGCCAGGACCAGACCGAAGAGGACCAGCGGGATGAACACGCCCAGGACGAGCGTGTGTCCCAGGAAGTTGATCTCCCAGCCGGGCATGGCCCGGATCAGACCCTCGGCGAAGCCCATGTACCAGTCCGGCTGGGCGCCGGTGGACACCATGTCCGGACGGTACGGGCCGATCGACCAGACGGGGTTGATCTGCACCAGTGCCGCGAGGGCCGCGAGGAAACCGAAGACCAGGAAGAAGAAGCCTCCGGCCTTGGCCATGTACACCGGCAGCAGCGGCATGCCGACGACGTTGTTGTTGGTCTTCCCGGGGCCCGCGAACTGCGTGTGCTTGTGGTAGAAGACCAGGATCAGGTGGGCCACGACCAGGCCCAGCATGATGCCCGGCAGCAGCAGGATGTGGATCGCGTAGAACCGGGCCACGAAGTCGTGGCCGGGGAACTCGCCGCCGAAGAGGAAGAACGAGATGTACGTGCCGACGACCGGCACCGACAGGATCGCGCCCTCGGTGAAGCGGACACCGGTGCCGGAGAGCAGGTCGTCCGGGAGCGAGTAGCCGGTGAAA
>NZ_BAAAHG010000014.1:0-124888 GCF_039525155.1 Streptomyces thermoalcalitolerans
CCCAGCCGCGCGCACGGTCGACGGCGGCGGCGCCGCGCATGCGTTCGAAGGCGTCGACGGCGGCCTCCAGCACGGTGGCCGAGCCGTCGGCCACGGCCGCTTCGATCAGGTCGAGGGCGGCGGGGTCGTCACCGTCGGCGAGATAGCGCAGGGCCGCGCAGCGGGCCGCGTCGGTGCCCTCCCGGGCGGCGCGGAGGATCTGGGGCCGGTCCTCGGGGCCGGCGACGGCGGCGAGGCACCGGGCGGCCGGGACATGGAGGGCGGTGCCGCGTTCGGCGCCCTGCTGGGCCCACTCGAACACCGCCTGCACGCTCCATCCGGGGCGTGGCCCGGTGGGGCGCAGCTGCCGCTCCCAGCGGGCGAAGCAGCCGGCCTCGCGGGCGGCACGCACGCGTGCGGCGATCGATGCGCGCGGGTCGTCGGCCCACAGCCGCCATGGCCGGGGTTCGAAGGCGTCGCGTACGGCCGCGGCCAGCGCGGCCTCGCCCTCGGCGTCGGTGGGGAAACGGGCGAGAACGGGGGCGGCGAGGGCGCGCAGCCCGGCGTCGTCGTCCCTGAGGGCCAGTTCGTCCAGGGCCCAGGCCCAGTTGGTGCCCGTGGCCGCGTACCCGCGCAGCAGGACCAGGGCGTCCCGTCTGCCGTAGGAGGCGAGGTGTCCGAGGACGGCGAGGGCGAGGCCGGTGCGTGACTCGTCGGTGTCGAGGGCGTCCTCGGGGCCGAAGAGGTGGGCCTCGATCTCGTCCAGTCCGCCGTTCAGGTCGAGGAAGAGCCGGGCGTAGTACAGGGAGCGGTTCTCCACCTGCCAGTCGTGGCGGGGATCGTGCAGCACACAGTGGTTCAGTGCCGCGAGCGCTTCGGCACGCGGGGCGGTGAGTGCGTGCAGCGTGCCGTCGCCGCGGCCCCGCTGCAGCAGGCCGAGCAGCGTACCGCTGGGCGCTATGACCGGATCGAACATGGGAAACAGCCTCACATCAAGCGTCGACGCAACCGGGGACCACGCACTACCTGGCCGCGCGACAACACGTCGGGGCGCCCGCCGTCCGCTGCTTGCTGTAGACCATCTTCCTCTGCCTCTCGTCGGTGGCCCGTGCGGGCCGCATCACGGTCCGCGTGGTGCGGCAACACCTGCCCAGCCGTCGCGTCCGTGAA
Organism: Streptomyces thermoalcalitolerans; assembly: GCF_039525155.1. Taxonomy (NCBI): domain Bacteria; kingdom Bacillati; phylum Actinomycetota; class Actinomycetes; order Kitasatosporales; family Streptomycetaceae; genus Streptomyces; species Streptomyces thermoalcalitolerans. The sequence continues at coordinate 1,150 of NZ_BAAAHG010000014.1, forward strand.
TCACGACGTCATGATGACCCGGTGTCCGCGCCGCCGCGACCGAAATTTCGGGCGGCCCCGTACCGCATCCCTCGTTGTCCCTCGTTTTCGTCCCGGTGTCCGGCCGGTCGTCGTCCCGGCGCCCGGCCGGAGGGGACGGGCGCCGGCTCCCGGCCCGGGAGTTCACTGCTCGCCGAACAGCTCCAGCAGCTCGGTCCTGCCGAACATCCGGGCCGTGTCGACGGCCGACGGCAGACCGGCAAACGGGTCGGCGCCGCCCTCCAGAAGGGCTCTGATCACTTCCTCCTCGCCCTTGAAGACCGCTCCGGCGAGGGGGGTCTGGCCCCGGTCGTTGACGCGGTCGGCGTCGGCGCCACGGGCCAGCAGCGCACGGACCGTGCCGGCATGGCCGTGGTAGGCGGCGAGCATCACCAGGGAGTCGCCGCGGTCGTTGGTGAGGTCGGCCGGGACACCCGCGTCGACATACGCCGCGAGCGCCTCGGTCTGCCCCTGCCGGGCCAGATCGAAGATCTTTGTCGCCAGCTCCACGACCTTGGGGTCGGGGGCTTCGCTCATCGGCCGGACCGCCTCTCGCTGCACACGTCGGTTACTGCGGGGAGCACCCGTACGGCGGCACGCACGGGCCAGGGCCGTACGGGTGAATCGCCAGCGTACTGGCTCGCACGGCACATGAGCCGGATGCTCCCGAGGCAAAGATCACCACAGAGGCCGTCGAGTGCAACAGTGCTGCTCGACCGGCTCATCCGCCTCCGCTGAGCGCATGAAACAACGAAAATTCCACCCGTTTGCACCTTTTGTCATATAGACACATGCTGTGATCCTGGAAGAACTCAGGGTGACTGTCCCCTCGACACCAGGAGTGACCTCACATGATCCTCTCCATCTCAGGCGTCGTTCTGTTCGGCATCATCGTCTTCGTGTTCTTCCGCAAGGACGGTCTGAAGCCCTCCCACGCGTGCGTATCGGCCCTGTTCGGCTTCTACCTGGCGAGCACGGCCATCGCCCCGAGCATCAAGGCCGGCGGCGAGAGCCTGGCGAGCCTGCTCGGCGGGGTGAGGTTCTGACGCCGCTCCCGCCCGTTCGCACTTCCAGGAGGCAGCAGTGGCCCGGCGCCCCCTCCCCCGCATTCTGAGCACAGGCAGTGCGCAGCTCGCCCGGAGCCGGGAGCTGGCCCGGACGGCGGCGGACAGCGCCGCCGACGTCCTCCACCCGCTGATCATCGTCACCCGTGGTCTGCGCCGGCTGGCCGGGGCCGCATGGCGCACCTGGTCGAAGACCCCGAAGGACCGGCGCGGACCCCTGCTGTTCCTGGCGGCCTCCGTGCTCCTGGTGGTGGTGACGGTGCCGTACGGTCCGCTGCTCGCCGCCGTCCTGCTGATGGCGGCGGCGGCCTGGCAGGGCCGCGACCGCACCCCGCGGCAGCCCGAGGAGCCCGACGCCTCCCGCGTCCAGCGCCTGGCCTCGCTGTACGAGGCCCTGGTCCCGTACTTCTCGGCGGCCAAGGACCCCGAGCCGCTCTACTCCCACGGCGGCGCGTGGGAGAAGGCCTTCCCCGCCTACGAGTTCGACGACTCCGGCCGCCTGCGTCACCTGGTGATCCGCTATCCCGCGTACTTCACCGACGGCGAGCCCGAGTCCCGCACGCGCATCGAGCACCTGCTGGCCGCCAAGGCCGGACGCGGTCGCGAGTACCTCTTCACCTGGGACGAGGAGAGCAACCAGCTGACGGTCACCGCGCTCGCACCGCTGCCCACCGGCATCGCCGCCCAGCGTTTCGTCACCGCCCCGGGCGAGACCGTGCTCGGCTTCACCGACCCCGGTGAGGTCCCGCGCACCCTTCCCCTCACCTGGGATGAGGAGAAGCACGACGTGCCGCCGGTCGTCTGGCGCACGGGCCCGCGCTCCACCGAGCCGCACCTGCTGGCCCTGGGGCAGCCCGGCAGCGGCACGTCGACCCTGCTGCGGTCCATCGCGCTGCAGGCCCTCCAGCACGGCGACGTGCTGATCGCCGACGGCGGCAGCACCGGCGAGTACGCCTGTCTGGTCGGCCGGGACGGGGTGCTCGCGGTCGAGTGCGGGCTGCCCGGGGTGCTGGCGAGCCTGGAGTGGGCGGCCACTGAGACCGAGCGCCGGCTGATCGCCGTGGGCCGTGCGCGGCAGGCGGGACAGCCGCCGCCGAAGGACACCAGGAGGCCGCTGTGGCTGCTGCTCGACCGGCCGGCCACGTTCACGCACCTGGCCGCCGCGGAGGGGCGCACGAACCCGCAGGATCTGCTGCAGGTGCCGCTGCGGCACGGGCGTGCGGTGGGGGTGACGGTCGTCGTGGCGGAGCAGTTCGACACCGCCGAGGCACTGAGCGATGCGGTGCGGCAGCACACACGCGCGCGCGTGGTGCTCGGGGCGGCGACGGCGGAGCAGATCGAGGAGGTGCTGGGGGCGCCGCCGCACACGACGCCGCCGGCGGTCGTGCCCCCCGGGCGGGGGTATGCGCGGCTGGGGACGAAGGCGGTGCACCGGTTGCAGGTACCCGCGACACCGGACCCCTACGACGACGCGGTGAGCGAGGCGTGGCGGCAGGCCGTGCTCGACCTGCTGCCGCCGAGGACGACGCCGGCCGACGGGCAGACCGTCCCGGAGAGCGCGGCTGCCGGCACCAGGACCTCCCTGGTCAAGCCTTCTTGAGTTCCTGAGCGGTCCCCGCGGCGGTGCGGCGGCTACGCCACGAATGTCCTCGGGGTCCCGTTGCCCGCCGGTGTCCCCGTCTCCACCAGGCGGGCCGCCGCTGCCAGGCGGGCGGCTGCCTCCTCCGCCACCGCCCCGCCGACCGTGAACGGCAGCCGGACATAGCCCTCGAAGGCACCGTCCACGCCGAAGCGGGGGCCGGAGGGGACACGGACGCCGACGCGTTCACCGGCCTCGGCGATGCGGGACCCGGAGAGGCCGCCGGTGCGCACCCACAGGGTGAGGCCGCCGTCGGGGACCTGGAACTCCCAGGTGGGCAGCTCCCGTCGGACCGCCGCGACCAGGGCGTCGCGGTTGCCGCGGGCCTGGCCGCGCCGCATCTCCACGGCCTTCTCCCAGCCGCCGGTGGTGAACAGCCAGTTCAGGGCCAGCTGTTCCAGCACCGGCGTGCCCAGGTCGGCATAGGCCCGGGCGGCGACCAGGCTGCGGATCACGTCGGGGGCGGCCCGCACCCAGCCGATGCGCAGCCCGGCCCAGAAGGCCTTGCTGGCCGAGCCGACGGTGATCACCGTGGAGCCCGCGGGGTCGAATCCGCACATCCGCCGCGGCATCTCCAGGTCCGGCTCCAGGCACAGCTCGCTCATCGTCTCGTCGACGACGAGCACCGTCCCCGCCGAGCGCGCCGCCTCCACCAGCCGGCGCCGCTGGTCCTCGTCGGCGAGCGCGCCGGTCGGGTTGTGGAAGTCGGCGACGACATAGGCGATCCGGGGCGCCGCCTCGCGCAGCACCTGGCGCCAGCGGTCCAGGTCCCATCCGGCCAGCCCCTCGGCCATGGCCACGGGCACCAGCCGGGCCCCCGCCTCCCGCATCAGCTGCAGGATGTTGGCGTAGGAGGGCGACTCCACGGCGATGCGCTCACCGCGGCCCCCGAAGAGATGGCAGATGGCGTCGATGGCGCCCATGGCACCCGTCGTCACCATGATCTGTTCCGGCATGGTGGGGATCCCGCGAGCGGTGTACCGCTCGGCGATCATCGACCGCAGCGCGGGCAGCCCGGCCGGGTAGTCGCCGTGCGTGTGGGCGTAGGGCGGCAGTTCCTCCAGCGCGCCCTGCACGGCCCGGGTGAGCCAGGGTTCCGGGGCCGGCAGAGCGGCGGTGCCCAGATCGATCATCGAGCCCAGCGCCTCCGGCGGCAGGGGCTCGAGTCCGCGCGCGGGCAGCGGGTTGCCGGCCGGCACCACGGTCCAGCTGCCCGCGCCGCGCCGGGACTCCAGGAAGCCCTCCGTGCGCAGGGCCTCGTAGGCGGCGGCGACCGTGGTGCGGCTGACGGCGAGGGCCAGGGCCAGCTCGCGCTCGGCGGGCAGCCGGGCGGCCACCGGGACACGGCCTTCGAGCACCAGCAGCCGGATGCCGTCGGCGAGCGCCCGGTAGACGGGCGGGCGGCGGCCGTCGGGACCCGCCGGGCGGGGCTGCTGGGACTTGAGCAGCCGGGCGAGCTGTGCGGCGCCCATCACCGAGGTCCACTGCGCCATCGAAACCAGTCCACCTTCCCCGTATTGGCCATGGAGGGGGTGTCTCCTCCCGCCACAAAGTGTCATGCAGCCAGGCCACTTCCACCACCAGGGGGGACATTGTGCCAACACGGACAACACAGATGAGACAGACCCGTCTCGGACGACGGCTGATCCAGCTCTACGCGGGACTCACGCTGTACGGCGTGAGCTCCGCGTTTCTCGTCCGGGCGGACCTGGGGCTGGAGCCCTGGAACGTGCTGCACCAGGGTCTGGCCGAGCTCACCGGCCTGACGATCGGCGTGGTGACGGTCGTCGTCGGCGCGGTGGTGCTGCTGCTGTGGGTCCCGCTGCGTCAGCGCCCCGGACTCGGCACGGTCTCCAATGTCGTCGTGGTGGGTCTCGCCATGGACGGCACCCTCGCCCTGCTGCCCGGCGTCCACTCCCTGACCGTACGCGTCCTTCTGCTCGTGGCGGGTGTCGTCCTCAACGGCATGGCCACCGGTCTCTACATCGCCGCCCGCTTCGGGCCCGGCCCGCGGGACGGGCTGATGACCGGGCTGCACCGGCGCACCGGCCGTTCGATCCGTCTGATGCGCACCGTCCTGGAGGTGACGGTCGTGGTCACCGGCTTCGCCCTCGGCGGGACGATCGGCGTCGGTACGGTCCTGTACGCGCTGGCCATCGGCCCGCTGGCCCAGCTGTTCCTGCGCCTGTTCGCCGTCCCGGCGGCACCCGCCGGCACCCCGGCCGATGCCGCGACACCACCCGAACGGGCGATACTGCATCCGTGACCACGCTCGTACGCCACCCGTACCTCGACCACCCGGGGCCCATCCCCTTCGCGCACCGCGGCGGGGCGGCCGGCGGTCTGGAGAACACCGTGGCGCAGTTCCGGCGCGCGGCCGGTCTCGGTTACCGCTACATGGAGACCGATGTCCACGCCACGGCGGACGGCCGGCTCGTCGCCTTCCACGACGCGACCCTGGACCGGGTGACCGACGGCACGGGCCGGATCGCGGACCTGCCGTGGCAGGACGTCCGGCAGGCGCGCGTGGCGGGCCTGGAGCCGGTGCCGCTGTTCGAGGAGCTGCTGGAGACCTTCCCCGAGGTCCGCTGGAACGTCGACGTCAAGGCGGAGTCCGCCCTGCTCCCCCTGCTGGACCTGATCGAGCGGGCGAACGCGTGGGAGCGCGTCTGTGTCGGCTCGTTCTCCGAGGCACGTGCGGCCAGGGCCCAGCGGCTGGCCGGGCCGCGCCTTGCGACGTCGTACGGCACGCGCGGGGTCCTGGGGCTGCGCCTGCGGTCCTGGGGCCTGCCGGCCGTGCTGCGCCGGTCCGCGGTGGCCGCGCAGGTGCCGGTCTCCCACTCGGGCATTCCGGTGGTCGATCCGCTGTTCGTCCGCGCCGCGCACGCGCGCGGGCTGCAGGTGCACGTGTGGACCGTCAACGACCCCGCGCAGATGCACCGGCTCCTGGACCTGGGGGTCGATGGCATCATGACCGATCACATCGGCACGCTGCGGAAGGTCATGGAGGACCGGGGCGTCTGGGTCTGAAGGCCCCGGCCGTCCCCGGCCCGTCGTCGCGGACCGGCACCAGCGGCACCACGGGGAAGCGAGGACACGGATGGGCGGCGACACCGTGCGGGCACGGCAGGCGGCCGGCGAGACGGCCGAGCGACGGCGCGAACAGCGCGGCTGGTACTTCTACGACTGGGCGTGCTCCGTCTACTCGACCAGCGTGCTCACCGTGTTCCTCGGCCCCTATCTCACCGCGGTCGCCGAGTCCGCGGCGGACGCGGACGGGTTCGTGCACCCGCTGGGGATCCCGGTGCGGGCCGGGTCGTTCTTCGCGTACTGCGTCTCGGCGTCCGTCGTCGTGGCGATCGTGCTGATGCCGCTCGCGGGCGCGGCGGCCGACCGCACCGGCCGCAGGAAACCGCTGCTGGCGACCGCCGCCTATGTGGGCGCCGGCGCCACCACGGGACTGTTCTTCCTGGACGGCCACCGCTATCTGCTGGGCGGTCTTCTGCTGGTCGTCGCCAATGCGGCGGTGGCCGTCTCGATGGTCCTCTACAACTCCTACCTTCCGCAGATCGCCCCGCCCGAGGAGCGCGACGCGGTGTCCTCGCGCGGCTGGGCCTTCGGCTACGCGGCCGGCGCCCTGGTCCTGCTGGCGAACCTGGCGCTGTTCACCGCCCACGACTCCTTCGGGGTCTCGGAGGCGATGGCCGTGCGCATCTGCCTGGCCTCGGCCGGTCTGTGGTGGGGGCTCTTCGCGCTCATACCGCTGAAGCGGCTGCGCGACCGCCGTGCGGCGGGAACCCCCGCGGCGCCGTCCGCGCACGGCTGGCGGCAGCTGGCGTCGACCGTGCGGGACATGCGGAGCAAACCGCTCACCCTGGCCTTTCTGCTCGCCTACCTCGTCTACAACGACGGCATCCAGACGGTGATCTCGCAGGCCTCGGTGTACGGCTCCCGGGAGCTCGGGCTGAGTCAGTCGACGCTCATCACGGCGGTGCTGATGGTGCAGGTGCTGGCGGTCGCGGGAGCGCTCGGCATGGGATGGCTGGCCCGGATCCACGGAACCAAGCGCACGATCCTGGGGTCACTGGCCGCGTGGACGGCGACGCTGGCGGCCGGGTACTTCCTGCCGGCCGGGGCGCCGGTGTGGTTCTTCGTCCTGGCCGCCGGGATCGGGCTGGTCCTCGGAGGCAGCCAGGCGCTGTCCCGGTCGCTGTTCTCGCATCTGATCCCGCCCGGCAAGGAGGCCGAGTACTTCTCGGCGTACGAGATGAGCGACCGCGGCATGAGCTGGCTGGGACCGCTGCTGTTCGGGCTCACCTATCAGCTGACCGGCAGCTACCGGGACGCGGTCCTCTCGCTGGTGGCGTTCTTCGTGATCGGGTTCGTGCTGCTGGCCCGGATCCCGATGCGGCGCGCGATCGCCGATGCGGGCAATCCGGTTCCTGGCCGGATTTAGCGCTCGAGGCGAAAAAGCGCTAGTGTGCGCATTTGGCTTGCCAGGCGTACCGTTACTGCGCGCCAGAGGATGCAAAACGCGGGGTGACATCTCCCGACAGATGTGACAAACCGGGCGTCGGTGGGTACTGCACTGGTTGACAAGGCTGCGGCTACGACGGCGACGCATGACCCGGAACGGGACCTCGGAACGGGAATCTTTACCGCCGACCGGACGTTGACCGGATGACGACGACAGCGACACCTGTCCTGTGGGCGACAAGCCCGGGAGGCACGATTCATGAGTGAGCGAGCTCTTCGCGGCACGCGCCTCGTGGTGACCAGCTACGAGACGGACCGCGGTATCGACCTGGCTCCGCGCCAGGCCGTGGAGTACGCATGCGAGAAGGGGCACCGTTTCGAGATGCCCTTCTCGGTCGAGGCGGAGATCCCGCCGGAGTGGGAGTGCAGGGTCTGCGGAGGCCAGGCACTCCTGGTGAACGGCGACGGTCCCGAGGAGAAGAAGGCCAAGCCTGCGCGCACGCACTGGGACATGCTGATGGAACGGCGCACCCGGGAGGAGCTCGAGGAGGTCCTCGAGGAGCGCCTGGCCGTTCTGCGCAGCGGTGCGATGAACATCGCCGTCCACCCGCGGGACAGCCGCAAGAGCGCGTAGTCCCCGCGAGGCCTGGGCCGCGTCACAGTGCACATGAGTGGTCGCGGGCACCGCACTCCGGCGTGCGGTGCCCGCGGTTTGGTGTGCCCGCGGCCCGGTCCTGCGGTGCCCGCGGGGCCGTTGTTCCCGGGGCCACGCCCCCGCCCCGGGTCCCGTTCGTCCTTGAGCGCCGGACGGGCCGCGTCATGCCCGGTCGTCCTTCCTCATCGGGCCTCATCGGGGCGGAGCGGCCGCTCTCACCGGGTCAGCCGCTCTCAGCGGGTCAGAGGGGGACGCTGCTCCTGCGAGCCGTCGTCCGTCGGCTCCTTCCTGATGACCTCGCCCTGGACCACCTTGCCGTCGGGGTGGTGGATGCGGACCTGCTGGAAGACGTCGCCCAGGGTGCCGGGAGCGGAGACGCGGAGCCTGCGCCCGGCGTAGCCGCTCACCGCCCGCTGGACCGGCGGGAGGAGCAGCAGAAGCCCCATCGCGTCCGAGACCAGGCCGGGGATCATCAGCAGCAGGCCGCCCAGCATCGTCAGGCCGTTGCTGCCACGGCCTGCGGAAGGGACACCGCCCCGCTGCAGGGCCTCGTTGAGGTCCTGGAAGGCGCGCCGTCCGGCCCGCTTGATCACCGCCGCGCCGAGGACGAGGCCGGCCACCAGCAGAAGCAGGACCGTGAACCCGTTCGTCGCGCCCGCGACCAGGGTCAGCAGCCAGATCTCCAGGACCAGCCACGCCGCGACGCCCAGGGGCAGATACCTGCGCAGCCGGGAGTGCCGGGGCCGGGAGGAGCGCGGAGGGGTCGGAGCGCCTGTTGTCATACCCCCAGTGTGCCTGGCGCCGGCTCAGTGCCGGATAAGCACTACCGCCGGCCCTTGCCCTTGCCGCCCTGTCCGGTGATCTTGGTCACACGCTCCTTCACACCCCACGCGGTGACCCGCCACAGCGCCTCCACGAGGATGTCACGGCTCATCTTGGAGTCGCCGTGCTCCCGCTCGACGAAGGTGATGGGGACCTCGACGACGTGGTAGCCCGCCTTGACGGCACGGCGGGCCAGGTCGACCTGGAAGCAGTAGCCCTGTGAGGCGACGTCGTCCAGCCCCAGGCCCTCGAGCGTCTCCCGGCGGAAGGCCCGGTAGCCGCCGGTGACGTCCCGCAGGGGCAGGTCGAGGGCGAGACGGGAGTACATGCTGCCGCCGCGGGAGATGAACTCGCGGGTTCGGGGCCAGTTCACCACGCGTCCGCCCGGCACCCAGCGGGAGCCCAGCACCAGATCGGCGCCCTTGAGCGCGGTCAGCAGCCGGGGCAGCTCCTCGGGCTGGTGGGAGCCGTCGGCGTCCATCTCGATCAGGACGCCGTAGTCGCGCTCCAGCCCCCAGCGGAAGCCCGCGAGGTAGGCGGCGCCCAGGCCCTCCTTGCCCTTGCGGTGCAGCACGTGCACATGGTCGTCCCCGGCCGCCAGTTCGTCGGCGAGCTTGCCGGTGCCGTCGGGGCTGTTGTCGTCGGCCACGAGGACGTGTGCCTCGGGAACGGCCTTGCGTACCCGGCCCACGATCGGCTTGATGTTCTCCGCCTCGTTGTAGGTCGGAATGATCACCAAGGCCGTGCCGAGCGGCCCGAGCCGCCTGTCCTGGGCCCCAGCCGCGAGGGTGCCGTCGCCGTGGTTCACTGCTGCCCTTTCATGTCCGTACGCGGAGGACCACCTTAGTGGGCCCGACCTGCGGGAGCGTGACACGACGCCCGTCCAGGGGTGTTGAGCGGGCGGCAACGGGGTAGAGATGACCGTTTTGAGCGTGTGGCGGCTCTTTGTCCGGCGGATGGGGGCCGGGTGCCCTTCGGGCCGACCTGGGACCCGCTGGCTGCGGATCGACCGAAGGCCGTTGTCTACTGAGCGCCCGGGCCCCACCCGGGTCACACCCGGATCACACCTTGCCGGCCGTCCGGACCGCTCCGCCGCCGCGGGCGCTGGGCCTGGCTCCCGGTGGCGGTGCCGCCGTGCGGCGCACCGCCCCTGACCCAGCGACGCCGTGACGCGGGTACGAAGGTCCCCCGGCCGGGCGTCCGGTGATGGACCCGGCAGAACCTACCCGTCCCCCGCCGTCGTCTGTCAACCGGACGGCCACCCCGGGCGAACGTTCCTCCGCGCCCGGCCGACGCCCAGGATGCTCAGGTCGCGCGACGGAACGGCGGCCGGTGACCGGCGATCCCGCACCGCCTCCGGAGATCACTCGCCCGGCCGTACGAACACGGTCCGTCCGCCCACCACGGTCCGCAGACAGACGGGCAGGTCACGGCCGGGGGTGAGGTCGGGCAGCCCGGGGGTGCCGGAGCGCGGGTCGGTCGACCAGCGCGCGACCCGGTCGTCGGGAGCCTGGACGACGAGGTCGCCGGCGCGCCACACCGCGTAGTCCGCGGGGGCACCCGGCACCAGGACTCCGGCGTCGTCCCGTCCGACCGCCCGCCAGCCGCCCCGGGTGTGCGCGGTGAACGCGGCGCGCACCGAGACGCGGTGCTCGGGGGTGCGGTGGAAGGCCGCCGCGCGGACCGTGCCCCACGGGTCCAGCGGGGTGACGGGGCTGTCGGAGCCGAAGGCGAGCGGGACGCCGGCGCGCAGCAGGGCCGCGAAGGGGTTCAGCGTCCGGGCCCGCCCGGCGCCCAGACGCCGGGCGTACATGCCGTCCTCGCCGCCCCACAGGGCGTCGAAGGCGGGCTGCACGGACGCGGTCAGGCCGAGTTCGGCGAAGGCGGCGATGGTCTCAGGCGTGAGCATCTCGGCGTGCTCGACACGGTGCCGGGCGGCGCGGATCCGGGCGAGGCCGACCTTCTCGGCGGCGGCGCGCGTGCCGTCGACGACGGCGGTGACGGCGGCGTCGCCGATGGCGTGGAAGCCCGCCTGGAGGCCCGCCTCGGTGCAGGCGACGACATGGGCGGCGACGGCGGCCGCGTCGAGGTGGGCGGTTCCGGTGTGGGGTGCGTCGGCGTACGGCGCGTGCAGGCAGGCGGTGTGCGAGCCGAGGGAGCCGTCGACGAAGAGGTCGCCGGCGGCGCCGAACGCTTTGAGCTCCCGCGCCTTGTCGACGTCCTCCTCCGCCCAGTAGCCGACGACCCGGGGGCCCGGTTCCTCGGCGGCGAGCGCCAGCAGGCCCGTGAAGTCCTCCTCGGAGGAGATGCGCGGACCGCCGCACTCGTGCACGGTCCCGATGCCCCGGGAGGCGGCGTGGGCGAGCGCGGCGCGCTGTGCCTCGGTGCGCTGGGCGGGGGTGATCGCGCCGAGCGCGGCGGCGCGGACGGCGTGGTGGGCCTCGCCGGTCAGCGGGCCGTCCACGGTGCCCAGGTCCTCGGGCACCAGGTCGAGCAGGGCCGTGGTGACGACGGCGGAGTGGACGTCGATCCGGCTCAGGTAGAGGGGACGGCCACCGGTGGCCTCGTCGAGCTCCGCGCGCGTGGGGGGACGGCCGCCGGGCCAGCGGGCCGCGTCCCAGCCGTGCCCGAGCAGCACGCGGTCGTCGGGGCGGGCGGCGGCGAAGTCCCGCACCCGGGCCAGTGCCGCCTCCAGGGAGGGGGCGTCGGACAGGTCCAGGCCGATGAGCGCAAGACCGGTCGCGGTGGTGTGCACATGGGCATCGGTGAACGCCGGGGTGACGAGTGCGCCGTCCAGGTCGATCACCTCGTCGACGCCGTCCGCGAACGCGTCCGCCGCGCCCTCCGAGCCGACCCACGCCACCTGTCCCCTCTCGACGACCATCGCGGTCGCGAACGGGTCGGCGGGGCTGTGGATCTGGCCCCGGCGAAGAAGAACGGTCCGGTCGTCAACACTGCGCTCACTCATGGGCACCAGTCTCCCGCCCCTTCGGGGCACCGCCGCACGCACCCCGGCGGACGGGGGACGGCGGGTGACGCCCGCGGGCGGGCACGGACCGAACGAACCGAACGGGCCGAACGGGCCGGACGCGGGTGCGGCCCGCAGTCCCGCCCGGCGGCGCTCAGATGCGAGGAGGCCGGGACTCGTACGGGGTCGACAGGACCACCGTCGTGCGGGTGGAGACGCCCGCCAGCGTGCGGACCCGTGCCAGGAGCTCCTCCAGTTCGTGGGGGGTGGCCACACGGACCTTGAGGATGTAGTTCTCGTCGCCGGCGACGCTGTGGCAGGCCTCGATCTCCGGGACGCAGGCCAGGCGGTCGGCGATGTCGTCGGGGGCGCTGGGGTCGAAGGGTTTGACCGAGATGAAGGCGGTCAGGGGCAGCCCCACGGCCTCGGGGTCGACGACCGCGGCGTATCCGCGGATGACGCCGCGCTGCTCCAGCCGCCGCACCCGCTGGTGCACGGCCGACGTGGACAGGCCCGTGGCCTTGCCCAGGTCGGTGTAGCTCATCCGCCCGTCCTTGACGAGCAGCTGCACGATCTGTCGGTCCAGCTCCTCCATGGCGCAAGAACCTACCGGCAGCCCGTTCCCCCGGACAGCTCAGCGCCCCCGTTCATGCGCCCGTTCGTGATGCCGCGGAGGTCTCTGCGGCGGGCATCTGCGGGCGGCATGTGACGAATGCCACACACCCTGGAGGCCTTCCGTGATGTTCTCGTGATTATCGCCAGGACCGGACGGGAAGTGCTTGCTGTGGTCGAGGCCGCAGCGCCTTCACCGCCCAGTTTTAGGGGGAGAATCCCATGCAGAGTGTCAAGCGCCCTGGTCGTTCCATGTCCAAGCGACGGCAGCCGACGGCCGGACTCCCGCCTCAGTGGAGGGAGTCCGACGCCGACGACGCCCTGGACGACGAGGAGCCCGATCCCTACGACACCTTCGAGATGTACCGGGTGATCTGCCCGGAGTGCGCGCAGCCCATCGCCCTGTTCCCGGACGAGGAGGTTCTGCCGGAGCACGCGCTGTGCGCCTCTCCGTGGGACCCGTTCGGGCTCACGGTCTGCTCCGGTACGGGCCGCCCGGCGTCCGAAGCCCGCCCCGCGGACGAGTCCTTCGCACCCCAGGAGCAGGACACCGCGCTGCTGTTGACGCTCCCTCAGGGGCTCGACTGGCGCACACAGCCCTTCTCGCACGTCGGCGGCCCGGGCTCACGCCCGATGCGCGTACCGGCGATGCGCCGTCACGCCGCCTGAGCGACGTCGCCGGTTCCCGCGGGGCCCGCTCCCGCGCCCCGCTCCGGCCCGCGTCCTAGTGCGGGCCCACCGCAGGGCTCCGGCCGGGCCGTCGTGGAGCCGGGTCCGTGTGCGGGTCCGGGGCGTCGTGACCCGGACCGGCCCGCACCGCCGCCGGCCCCGGACGCCCCTGAACTCACTCTCGATTCCCCACAGGGGTGACCTGTCCGCCGTGCAGTGCGTTGGTACGGGTATGACCACCACCCAGACGGCAGTCGCGCGTCGGCGCCGCGTGTTCGTACCACCGCCGCCCGTGGAATCGCTCCCGCCTGCTCCGGTGCAGGCCCAGGACCCGCCGATCTACCGCGAGCTGGTACGTGCCTGGGCCGACCGGGGCCGTACCCTCCCGGGACGTCATGACCCGGAGTGGGCGCGGCTGGTGGCGCCCCCGGCCGGCCTCGGGCTGTTCAGCGGGTCTCGGGTCCCGCGACGTGACGGGCGATGACCATCCGCTGGATCTGATTGGTGCCCTCGACGATCTGCAGGACCTTGGCCTCGCGCATGTAGCGCTCGACCGGGAAGTCCGCGGTGTAGCCGTACCCGCCGAGCATCTGGACGGCGTCGGTGGTCACCCTCATCGCCGTGTCCGTGCAGAACAGCTTGGCCATGGCCGCCTGCTTCGCGAACGGCCGGCCGGCGTCCCTCAGCCGCGCCGCCGCCAGGTACATCGCGCGGCCCGCCTCGATCTGTGTCGCCATGTCGGCGATCATGAAGCGCAGTCCCTGGAAGTCCGCTATCGGCCGTCCGAACTGCTTCCGCTCGGTGGCGTAGGCGACCGCCTCGTCCAGGGCGGCCTGGGCGAGCCCGATGGCGCAGGCCGCGATGCCGAGCCGGCCCGAGTCGAGCGCGGACAGGGCGATGGAGAAGCCCTGCCCCTCCTCCCCCAGACGCCGGCTGTCGGGGACCCGTACTCCGTCCAGGTGAATCTGGGCGGTGGGCGACCCCTTCAGGCCCATCTTCTTCTCCGGGGCCGCGGCGGTCAGGCCCTCGGCGTCACCGGGCACCAGGAAGGCCGTGACGCCGCGCGGGCCCTCCCCTCCGGTGCGGGCCATGACCGTGTAGAAGTCGGCGATCCCGCCGTGGGTGATCCAGGCCTTGGTCCCGGTGATCACCCAGTCGTCGCCGTCCCGGACCGCCTTGGTGCGCAGCGAGGCCGCGTCGGAGCCGGAGGCGGGCTCGGAGAGGGCGTACGCGCCGAGCAGGCCGCCGCCGAGCATGGCGGGCAGGTGCTCGACCTGCTGTTCCTTGGTGCCGTAGGTGGCGAGCCCGTACGAGGCGAGGGTGTGCACGCTCAGGCCCAGACCGACGGTGAGACGGGCCGCGGCCAGCTCCTCGACCACCTGGAGGTACACCTCGTAGGGCTGGTCGCCGCCGCCGTACTCGGAGTCGTAGGGCAGGCCGAGCAGTCCCGAGCGGGACAGCAGGGTGAAGATCTCGCGCGGGAAGCGTCCCGCTTCCTCCTCCTCGGCCGCCTTGGGGGCGATCTCGTTCTGTGCGATGTCACGGACGAGCGAGATCAGGTCCCGGGCCTCGTCCGTGGGCAGTTGCCGGTCCACCGGCTGCAGGGCGCGGTCGGGCATGGCGACGCTCTCCTCCCTTTTCGGGCACATCGGCGGACGTGCCCTTGGGTGAGGCCACTCCGCCGGGTCTTTCTCGGGCTCAGCCGCAAGGCCGGTGTCCGGGTCACGGAAGCTGCTGACCTGCGGCTGTGCGCTGTGAGTATGCCCGATCGCAAAGATCCCGTCACCGGTTAACGATTGCTCACTTCAAGAAATCTTCAGGGTGGCGGGCGGCCCGCCGCGCCCGGCGTTCATCCGTGAGAGCGTGCCGGGGCTCGGCGGTCTGCGCGGTAGAGCTCGATGGCCAGGGCGACGGCGGCGCGGGTGGCGGGGTGAGGGTCCTGCCTGCGCCAGATGAGGTGGACGGGGACGGGCTCCGCGTCGCGCAGGGGACGGTAGGTGATGCCGGAGGGGCGGTACTGGGCCGCGGTGGCCTCGGGGGTGACACCGACGCAGCGGCCGGAGGCGATGGCGGCGAGCCAGTCGTCGATGTCGTGGACGTACTCGGCGGCGGGCCGCTCGGTCTCGGGCCACAGGTTCAAGGTGGTGGTGCCGGTGCGGCGGTCGAGGGCGAGGGTGCGGGTGGCGACTTCGGCCAGGCGGATGCTGCGGCGGCGGGCCCAGGGGTCGTCGGAGGCGAGGGCCAGACAGCGGTCCTCGTGACCGACGAAGGCATGCGACCAGGGTGTGAGGTCGAGAGCGCCGCGGATGACCGCGAGGTCGCACAGCCCTTCGGCAAGCCCTCCGGTGGCGGAGTTGTGGCGAACGAGCCGGAGCTCGACGTCGGGGTGGTCGTGGCGCCAGCGGCGCTGGAACTCGGTGGTGTGACGCCCGAAGGCCGACCAGGCGTGACCGATGTGCAGGCGGCTGTGTCCGGAGGCGGCCTCGGCGACGAGTTCGTCCGCGCCGGCCAGCAGCAGACGGGCTCGGGCCAGGACCTGTGCACCCGCCTTGGTGAGCTCGACCGTGCGGCTGGTGCGGTGCAGCAGCCGCACCCCCAAGGTCTTCTCCAGGGCGAGCAGGGTGCGGGAGACCGTGGCCTGGGAGACGCCCAGCTCCAGGGCCGCGTCCGTGAAGCTGCCGGTGTCGACGATGGCGACCAGGCAGCGCAGATGCTTCAGCTCCAGCCCCGCATGGTTTCCTCCGCGCACATCCATACGTCCAGCGTATCGATGGTGGACTGGATGCATTTTGTGCATCGTGCGCGGCGGCGCACGGTGAGGAGATGAAGACCTCACAGGACCTCACCGTCGACGCGGAGGCGCCGGGCCGGGGCGGGAACCGCTCGACCGGCTCGCTCCCGGTACGGCGCGGCTTCGCCTTCCTCGCCTTTGCCGGAATCGCCTGGGGAACCACCGGCGCGGCCGTGGAAGTCATCTACCGGACCAGCGATCTGGGGCCCCTGGCCATCTCGTTCTGGCGCTTCCTGGCCGGAGCGGTGCTGCTGCTGCCCGCCCGGGCGCCGCGCCCGTCCCGCGGGGGACCCCGCGCGCCGCAGCCTGCCGGGCGACGTGTGCTGCTGGTGGGCACCGGAGTCGGGCTGGCCGTCTTCCAGACCGCCTACTTCGCCGCCGTGGAGGACACCGGCCTGGCGGTGGGCACCATCGTCACGCTCGGCGCCGCACCCGTGTTCACGGCCGTCGGCGGGCGCCTGTTCCTGGGCGAGCGCATCGGCCGCGCCGGAGTGCAGGCCGTCGCCGGCGCGCCGGCCGGACTGACCGTGCTCGTGCTGGGCAATCAGCCCGGCGTCGTCCATCCCGTGGGCGTGGCGATGGCGCTGCTGTCCGCCACCGGTTATGCCGTCTCCAACCTGTTGGGCCGATGGGCCGGACGGCACGGCACCGGCGAGGACGCCTTCACCCTCACCCTGTGGTCCTTCCTCATCGGCGCGGCCGTGATGCTGCCGCCGGCCTTTCACGAGGGCCTTCTTCCGCAAGGCGGAAACCTCACCGAGGCGGCGCTGCCGATGCTGTACATCGCCGTCGTCACCACGGCGCTCGCCTACCCGCTGTACTTCGCCGGCGTCGCCGTCCTCAGGGCCGCCACCGCCTCGGTGACGATGCTCCTCGAACCGGTCAGCGCTACCGGCCTGGCCGTGCTGTTCCTTGACGAACGGCTCACCGCGGCCACCGTCGTGGGCACGGTGATCCTGCTCGGGGCCATCACCGCCCTCGCCCTCGCCGAGTCCCGGCCGCAGGCCCGGCCCGGGATTTTGTGACGTGAGGTGACGCACGGCCCGTGGGGTACCGGTCCTCGCCGTCGCCGTCAGCGGACCTCCCGTATGCCGCAGCCTGCTCGTCCGTCGGAAACTCCACCGGCGCGAAGCGGACCGCAGCCGGCACCGACACCCGCCCAAGGGTCTTTCCACGCACCCCGGCGGGGCCTCCGGCCGCTGGGCTGCCCGACCATGATCGTCCTCAGCATCAACGGCCGTACCGATGTTCTCCGGGGCCGGGTCCGTCGGGAGCCGAGCCGGGGCACGGGGCGAGGGCACAGGTCCGCTCAGTCGTCACGGCGGGCGGGTGCGGGGGCCGGGTTGGGCCTGATCCAGCTCCTCGATGGCACGCAGGGTGCCGCCAAGGGTCTTCACCAGCAGTTCGCGCGGGTGCCGCGGGACAGCTCGGGCCGGTCGATCCGGTCCACGGTGGCGCCCTCGGCACCGCACACCCGGACGAGCGGGCCCGTACGGGCCGGCGAGGTGATCGCGGCACGGCCGCAGGCGCCCTGCGAGACGGCCGCGACAACGGTCTCGCGCCCACCGTCCCGGAGGGCGTGGTCCTCGGCGTCGAAGCCGCCGCCGCTGACGACGGCGCGGTGGGCGGCCTGGTCGTGCCGCACGTGGCGGAGGCGGCCGTCGAGGGTGCGGTGCGCCCGCTCCACGGCCGGGAGCTCCGGGCCGCTCGACGCCGAGTGTCCGTCTCAGTGAACGGGCCGCACAGCCACAACGAGCAGATGACCGAATTCCTTGACGTCCGTCATGTCGGCCGGATTGAACTGCTCGACCAGTTCCTCCCCGTAGTCGGCGGCCAGTTGCTGCGCGGACCTGCTGATCCGCGCGGACAGCTCGAGGAAAGTACGGCGCAGGGTGGGTTCACTGATGTCGGTCATCTCCTCGAACCACAGCCCGGCCCGGCGCAGCAGGGGCGGGTAGTCCTCCGCCTGGACCATCGTCATCATGAACTCGCGCAGATACCGCTCGACGGCGGGCCGCCCCGTGTCGGGGATCGGTGCGCGTTCGAAGAAATCGGTGAGCACCAGCCGGCCGCCCGGCCGCAGCACCCGGGCCACCTGACGCAGGACGTGGGCGCGGTCGGGCATGTGGATGATGGACTCCAGGGCGATGACGGCGTCGAAGGAGGCCTCGGCGAACGGCAGATCCATCGCATCGGCCCGTTCGAAGCGGACCCGGTCCGCCAGATCGTGCCCGGCGACCGCCGCCGTGGCCCGCTCGATCTGCTTGTGGCTGACGGAGATGCCGGTGACGTCCGCCCCGGTGCGGGCGGCGATCCGGAGGGCGGGCCGGCCCGTGCCGCAGCCGAGGTCCAGCACCCGGGAGCCGGGGCCGATGCGCAGGCGGTCCGTCAGCAGGTCGGTCAGCCGGTCGGTCGCCTCCTCCAGCGAGGCGGTGCTGTCCGGGGTGTCCCAGTATCCGAAGTGCAGGTTCTCGCCCAGTGTGGCGCTGCCGAGGTCGGTGTAGCGGTCGTAGAGCCGGCCGACCTCGTCGGGGACGGGAAGAGCGGGCGGAGCGGGCTGTTGTGCCATCGGACGCCTTTCCGGGGTGTGGGATGCCAAAGCTGTCGACGGGTTGCTGCGGTCTCAGGTGAGCCCGAGGTCCTGGTAGACGGCGTCGGCGATCCGCAGGATGCGTTCGCGGTGCCGCTCGTGCTCCACCTTGCCGTTGAGATGGACGGCCACGGTGAGACGGGCCTCCGGGTCGGCGAAGACGACGGCGGTCCACAGCCCGTCGTGGCCGAAGGAGCGCGGGGAGGCATGGCGCGAGAAGCTTGTGTACTCGGCTCCGAGCGAGCGGGACTCGAGACGGAGACCGAAGCCCCAGTCGGCGTTTCCGTACCGGTCCGTCAGCCCGGTGCGATGACGGGCGGTGAGGGCGGCCACGGTCGTCGGCGCCAGGACACGCCCGCCGGGGGCGGTCCCGTTGTCCAGCAGCATCTCGAACAGGCGGCCGAGGTCGCTGAGGGGACCTCGGGTGTTCACTCCGGGAACGCAGCGGGTGGTGGCGCCGCGCGTCGACCAGAAGTAGGTCGGTTGTGGTATGTCGCCCAGGTTGGACACATGGATGAGCGGGAGCCGGTCGCCGTACGCGGCGTAGTCCTGGGGGGTCAGGCACACCCGGGTGCGCTCCATGCCGCAGGGGCGCAGAATCTGCTGTTCGACGTAGGAGACGTAGTCGCGGCCGTCGATGGCGGGCAGCAGACGGGCCAGCACGAACCAGGCCCACCACTGGCTGTAGTTGATGCCCGGCCGGTCCTCGGGGGACTTGAGCGGGACCCGCATGCCGAAAGCGCGCCGCAGCCGTTCCGCGTCCGGGCCCGTCACCACTCCGTGCAGCGGGTCCAGGCCCGTGGGCACCGGTCCGGTGTGGCAGAGCAACTCCATCGAGGTGATGCGGGACTTGCCCCTGGTACCGAACTCGGGCAGGTAGTGGGCGACCGGACGGTAGGGGTCGAAGTCCCCGGCCTCCCACAGCTGGCCGAGCGCGACCGACAGCAGCGGTTTGGCGCAGCAGTACCACAGGGGTGCGGACTGCGCGGTCATGGCGACGCCGGGCCGGGCCAGGCCGAGGCCGACGTCGGCCAGGACCTTCCCGTCCCAGGAGGCGTAGAACTGCGCTCCCGGGGTGGATGTGCCCACCTCGCGGCGCAGCTCCCGCAGGGTGCCGGGCAAGGTGTCGGCGGCCCGGGCAAGGCTCTCACGGTCGCTCTGGCCGCACTCGGCCCGGGCCTGCGTCCCCTCGGTCCTCGGTTCCTCCCGCGGCACGTGCCCCGGGGGTACGGCGGTGGCGGCACGCAGAGCGGCGACATGGCCGCTGCGGTCGCGTTGCAGCGCCGCGTCGATGAAGAACAGCAGACTGAAGTTGCCGGTGATGGTGACATCACCGCTCTCCAGCAGTTCCGCGCGGGGCCGTGCGGCGCCGAGCAGAAGGGTGTACGCGGCGGTGTACGGGAGGGTGATCAGCAGTCCGGGCGGATCGCCGGCCGCCGGGGCGACCGCGAGCCGGCCGTGCTCGAGGTCGACACGCACGTCGACCGTGGCGTGGACTTCGGGGGGAGGGTCGGTGACCGTCAGGCGGAGGGCGACGGTGCTGCGCCGGCCGGGGTCGGGTGCGGGGTGCAGCCCGGCGGCCAGGGACAGCCAGGCATCCGACAGATAGCCGACGGTCGCGGTGGACGCCGGCACGCCTACACCTCCTCGGTGTCCGTGCCGTGGGCCGGCGCCGGCAGCCGCGGTGCGACTTCCTCGGCGACCCGGCGCAGGCTCTCGGTCTTCGGATAATCGCGGAACCACAGGACGAACTCCGTCACCCCGGCGGCGGCATAACGCTCGGCGCGTTCGAGGACCTGCTCGACGGTCCCGTACAGACTGCGCAGGGCCAGCAGGTCGGGGTGGTGGCTCCAGAACGCCACCACGTGCGGGGAGGCGAGCCACCGGTCCCGGCTCACCTGGTCGTCGAAGACCCGGCACTCGGCCAGCAGCGCATGCCGCGTTCCGGCGGGATCCAGGCCGAGTTTCTCCCGTCGCAGCCCGAACTCCGTCACGGCGCGCGCCACTTCATCGGGTTCTCCCTGCCACTGCACGGCGGCGCACTGGCGGACCGCTGCCTCCGGCAGCAGGCCTGGGGCGTCGGGGTGGGCCGCGTCCACCCGGACCACCAGGGGCAGCCGGGACTGGACCGGGACGGGCACCGCGTGGGCTCCCGCGAGCGTGAAGGCGGTGCCGTCGACGCTGGTGCGGATGCCGGACCACAGGGACCGCAGTGCCTCGATCGTCTCGGCGAGGGCGGGCCCGGTCCCGGTCCCGGGGCGGACCGTGCCCGCGGCGACGTGCTCCGGCAGGTGCGGGGCCATGGACAGTCCCAGGGTGAAGCGGCCGCCGGAGATGATGTCGACGCCTGCCGCCTGCTTGGCGAGCAGGAGGGCGTTGCGGTGCGGCGGAGCCGCGCTGAGCAGACCCAGTCCGATGTCCGGGACGGTCGCCGCGAGGGCGCCGAGCGCGGTCCAGCACTCGGTCACCGGCTGCAGTTCCCGGCGCGGCAGGGTGTCCGTGCGGTCCTCCAGCCACAGCGTGTCGTAACCGCAGGTGCGGGCCAGCGCCGCGGTGTCGGCCAGGGTCCGCCAGGCGGCTGCTCCGTCGAACCCGGCCAGTTCGAGGTTGGTGCCCTGCGGGGCAACGATGCTGAAGCGCAAACGTGGGGCCTTGGTGCTCATCGGACCACCCCGCCGGAGACGAGCGCCAGCAGATCGGTGGGACGCTCCAGGACGAAGTCGGGGCGCTCCGCGCGCAGGGGCTCCGGAGCGGTCTCCCCCCACAACGCCGCCGCGGTGGCCGTTCCGGCGGCCCGGCCGCTCTGGATGTCGATGACGGCGTCCCCCACCATCACGGCGTCCTCGGGCCCGGCGCCGAGCCGGCGCAACACCTCGTGGACGATGTCGGGCGCGGGCTTGGAGTGCGGGACCTCGTCGCTGCCGACGACCGTGTCCAGCAGCGGGAACAGGCCCACCGCCTCGAGGACGGTGCGCGCCCGGGCGCCGGACTTCCCGGTGGCGATGCCGGTGCGGATGTCGCACTCGCGCAGCCGTTTCAGCAGCAGGGGTACGTCCGGGTACACCTCGACCTCGGCGATGAGCCGGTGGCTGGCCTCGACGAAGGGCTGCTCCATCTGCGGGGGCAGGCCCATCAGACGCATGATGTCCGGGAAGTAACGCCCTTGGTGGGTGCAGTACTCCTCGAAGGGCGGCTCTCCCTCGCCCACGACTTCCCGGTAGGCGATGGCGAACGCCTGGCGCATGACCGCGAAGCTGTCGATGAGCACCCCGTCCAGGTCGAAGACCACTGTGCCGAACTCGCGCTGAGCCGTCATCTGCTCCCCGTTCCGTGATAGGCCTGACACAAGCGCCCCCTGTGCGCGGGGGGACCGGGTCGCCACGTCTCAGGTGCGGGCCACGACCTCGGCGAGTACCTCGGCGAGCCGGTCCACGGTGGCGGCGTCGGCGAGCAGCACCCGGTGGTGCAGCCACACGCAGTCGCCGCCGATCTCCTCGGCCACCGGGCAGCGCTTGGCGATCTCCTCGACGTCGCCGGAGTGCGGGCCCTGCCAGTAGCCGGCGGTGCGGTAGACCGGGGGGAAACCGACGAACGCCGGGATGCCGTGCGCGTTCAGTGCGTCCACCACGGCAGTGCGACGCCCGGGCGTCACCCCGGGGAGCCGCATCATGGCCATGTAGTGCGACTTCACGTCGCACCGGTCGTCCCGGCCCTGCGGCACCAGACCGGGAATCCGTGAGAGTGCCGCCGTCAGCTGGCGGGAGCGCTGCTCACGCACGGCGATCTGCGCTTCCAGACGTGTCAGTTGCGCCCGCAGGACGGCCGCCGAGAACTCGTTCATGCGGTAGTTGGAGCCCTGGGTGAGGTGGGCGTAGACCCGGTCGCCCGGCGGACGACCGCAGCCGTGCCGCAGATACGCCTGCCGGTGGCTCTCCTCGTCCGGCAGCAGCAGGGCGCCGCCCTCGCCGGCCGTCATCAGCTTGCCGTTCTGGAAGCTGAACGCCGCCATCCAGCCGAACTCGCCCAAGCGGCGGCCGTGCCAGCGGGCCGCGTGTGCGTGCGCCGCGTCCTGGAGCACGGTGACTCCGGTCGCCTCGGCGAGTTGTGCCAGCGCGTCGAGATCCGCGACCTGGCCCGCCATGTGCACCGGCATGACGACCTTGGTGCGCGGGGTGATGAGCCGTGCCGTGGCCTCGATGTCGAGGCAGTAGGTGTCGGGGCGGACGTCGGCCGGCACCGGGACCGCGCCGACCCGCTGGACGGCGAGCGAGGAGGATATGAACGTGAAGGCGGGCACGATGACCTCGTCGCCGGGGCCCACGCCGAGGACGGACAGCGCCAGCTCGAGGGCGTGGGTGCCGTTGGTGGTGGCGATGGCGTACGGAGCCCCGTGCACCTCGGCGAACTCGCTCTCGAAACTGTCCACTTCGCTGCCGCCATTGCGCCACCAGCCCTCCTGGTTCAGGGCACGCAGCAGCCCCTCGCGTTCCTCGGCACCGGCTTGCGGCCAGGCGGGGAACGTCAGGACGGGCTGGGCCGGATCGGATGACATGGGCGTGCCTCTCGTCGTCTCGGTCGGTGTGCGGCGCACGGTACGGCGACGACTCCCCGGCGGCGTCCGGTCCGGCGGTGGACAGTGGACATGGGTCCCGGGCCGGGGGCGAGCCGGTCGTTCACTGCGCCGAGGCGGAGCCTCTTGGGACGTTGTTCTGACGAAGAAGTCCGGGTCGGACCCGACCCGGTCGAGCTGCGCTGACGGAAACGGGCAGACGGTGGGGGCGATCGGGGTCGCCCGACGGTCCAAATCCTGCAAGCTCCACTGAACGGCGTCAACACCGAGGCGGAAAAGGCGAGTTTCCCGCGGTCCGCACGGTTGCCTTTCTGCCACCCCCATGGCCGCCGGATTCCGGACGGAAGACCGCTGCATGCCACACCTGGACCGGTGTTCTCCGCCGTCGTGCTCGTGCCGGAGAAATGGCCGGATGCGCACCTGAACCGAAATGCGAATCCCCCTATCGTGGTGCCCCGCCAGGAAAGCCGACGATGCCCCGGTCACATTCCCCTGCCGCCTGTTCACGGTTTCCCGCAGGTCGGCGACTGTTCTGGGCCGGTCGACAGTTCGCGCCGAGGGCGGTGCCCGCACGGACACCGCTGCCGCTTCCCCCTGCCCGCCGTCCCCCGCACTCCGCTCGTCCGGTTCGCGTTTCCTCCGAAAGGACGCTCCGCCGTGGAAGAGACAAAGGCTCGGTTACGCAAAGTGCTCGTGGACTCCCTGGAACTGTCCGTCGAGCCGTCCGACGTCCCCGACCACGGGCTCGTGCAAGCGCTGGGACTGGATTCGATCAACACGATCGAGTTCCTGATCTGGGTCGAAAGTGAATTCGACGTGGAGATCGCCGACGAGGATCTCTCGATCAAGCTGATCGACGACCTCGATCTGCTCGCCGCCTACGTCAAGGACCGTATGGACCGCAGCGGCACGCCCACCGCCTGACGAACGGAGAGACAGCAGAGATGGCTGAGCGCGCCCTGGTCATCGGGCTCGACGGAATGCCGCGCACCCTGCTGACCGAGCTCGCGGCGGAGGGAACCCTGCCCCGCATCGGAGAGCTGCTGGGCGAGGGCCACTGTGCCGAGCTGCGGGCTCCGGTGCCGGAGATCAGCTCCACTTCCTGGGCCAGCTTCCTCACCGGGACCAACCCGGGCCGGCACGGCATCTTCGGCTTCACCGATCTCGTGCCCGACGAGGGCTACCGGGTCCGTTTCTCGAATCTGCTGCAGCTGCGTCAGCCCCCGCTGTGGGCGCTGACCGCTGCCGCGGGCGGCCGCACGGTGTGTCTCAATGTGCCGGGCACCTATCCCGCGCCGGTCGCCGACTGCGTCGTGGTCTCCGGATTCGTGGCACCCCGGCTGGAGAAAGCGGTCACCCCTGCCCGGCTGCTTCCGGTGCTGCGCGGCTTCGGTTACGAGCTGGACGTCGAAGTCGGCGATGCGGCCAAGGATCCCGAGGGGTTCCTCGGCCGGGCGGTACGGGCGCTGCGGGCGCGCACCGACGCCATGGAGCACCTGCTCACCCGGGAGCCCTGGAACCTGGGGGTGGCGGTCATCACCGAGACCGACCGGGTGCACCACTTCCTGTGGCGGGCTGTGACCGACCCCGCCGACCCGCTGCACGGGGCCGTACGGGACTTCTACCGGCTGGTCGACTCCTGCGTCGGCCGGCTCGTCGACCTGTGCCGGGACGAGGACGAGCTGTTCCTCGTCAGCGACCACGGCTTCGGCCCCGTCGACCGGCAGTTCTACGTCAACTCCTGGCTGCGGGAGGCCGGTCATCTGGCACCGCTGAGCGTCGCGCCCGGCCTCGCGGACGGACTCGACGCCCGCACCAGGGCCTTCGCCCTCGACCCCGCGCGGATCTACCTGCACCGCAAGAGGCGGTTTCCGGGCGGCGGGCTCACCGACTCCGAGGCGGAGGAACTGGCCGAGGAGATCGCCGATGAACTGACCGCGCTGCGCTGCGACGGGGAGCGGGTCGGCACCGATGTGGACGGGCCCCCGCTGATCTCCGCGGTGTACCGGTCCAAGGAGCTGTACCACGGTCCGCTGGCCGGCCACGCACCGGATCTGCTGGCGCTGCCCGCACCGGGCGTGCAGCTGCGCGGCGGCTGGGAGGGCACGGCCCAGGTGCGCTCCGACGCACTGACCGGCACCCACACCCGCGAGAACGCGGTGTTCTACCGGCGTGGTGCCCGTGCCCCGCAGGCGGCCGTCGGTGTGCCGCAGAAGCCGTTCGACATGGTGGACGTGGCGCCGACCGTGCTCGCCTCGATCGGTATCCGTCCGCTGGGACTCGACGGCACGGTTGTCCTCGACGTCGACGAGGAGGAACGGAAATGAGCCATGTGCTGTTGCTCAACGGCCCCAACCTCGGCACGCTCGGCACCCGCCAACCGGAGATCTACGGCACGACCACGCTGGCCCGGATCGAGGCCGAGGTGGCCCATGAGATCTCCGTCCGCGGCTGGAAGCTGGTCGCCGAACAGCGCAACGGCGAAGGAGAGTTGATCGACCTGCTCCAGCAGCACGGCGACGCGGTCGGCGCCCTGGTCAACCCCGGGGCGCTCATGATCGCCGGCTGGGGCCTGCGGGATGCGCTGGCCGACTTCGCACCGCCCTGGATCGAGGTGCACCTGTCCAACGTCTGGGCGCGCGAGAGCTTCCGCCACATGTCCGTCACGGCCCCGCTCGCCGCGGGCGTGGTCATGGGCATGGGCGCACTCGGCTATCGCGTCGCCGCCCAGGCCCTCACCCGGCTCGTGCCCTCGGCGGACGCACCGGACTGATCCGCCGCGCCCCGCCCCGACGTCCGTCCCCCAGCGAGGGAGGAATCGATGCCCCAGCCCAGCAGGGTGGCCGTGATCGGACTCGACTCGGCGACGCCGCAGCTCGTGTTCGACCGGTTCGCCGAGGACATGCCCATCCTCAGTGCCTTGCGGCAGCGCTCGCTGTGGGGCCCGATGCGCAGTGTCGACCCGCCCATCACCATGCCCGCCTGGTCGTGCATGATGTCCGGCCGCACGCCGGGCGAACTCGGGGTGTACGGCTTCCGCGACCGCGCCGCCCACGACTACGGGCCGCTCGCCTTCGCCACCTCGCACAGCATCACGGCGCCCCGGATCTGGGACGAGATGACGGCCGCGGGCCGGGACAGCGTGGTGCTGGGCGTGCCCGGCACCTACCCGCCGACCCCGATCCGCGGCGCGATGGTCTCCTGTTTCCTGGCTCCCTCGACCCGCGCCGAGTACACCTCGCCGCCCGCGCTGCGTGACGAGCTGGAGAAGCTGACCGGCGGCTACATGCTCGACGTGGAGAACTTCCGCTCGCCCGAGCTGGAACGGGTCTCCCAGCAGATCTTCGACATGAGCGAACAGCGCTTCCGGGTGGCCCGGCACCTGGCCACCCGTCAGGACTGGGAGTTCCTGTCCTTCGTCGACATGGGCCCGGACCGGCTGCACCACGGCTTCTGGAAGTACTGCGACCCGGAGCACCCCCGCCATGAGCCGGGCAACCCCTACGAGAACATGTTCCGCGACTACTACCGTGCGCTGGACCGGCACATCGGCGACTTCCTGGAGTGCCTGCCGGAGAACACCTCCGTCCTGGTGGTCTCCGATCACGGGGCCCAGCCCATGGTCGGCGGGCTGTTCATCAACGAGTGGCTGCGGCGCATGGGGCTGCTCGTCCTGGCGAAGGAACCGGACGGGCCGACGCCGATGGCCAAGGCGCACGTCGACTGGAAACGGACCACGGCATGGGCGGAGGGCGGCTACTACGGCCGGATCTTCCTCAATGTGGAGGGCCGTGAGCCGGAAGGCGTGGTACCGGCACGGGAGTACGACGACACCCTGGACCACATCGCGAGAGCGCTGGAGCAGCTGCCCGACGACCAGGGCAATCCCATGGGCACCCGGGCCCTGCGCCCCCAGCAGCTCTATCCGGAGGTCAACGGCATCGCCCCCGACCTGCTGGTCTACGTGGGCAATCTGCGCTGGCGCGCGCTGGCCACCCTGGGCATGGGGAAGGGGCTGTACACCACCGAGAACGACACCGGTCCCGACCACGCCAACCACGGCGACACCGGGATCTTCGTCCTCCACTCCCCCGGCGTCGATCCGGGCCGGGTGGACGGTCTGTCGCTGTACGACGTGGCTCCCGCGCTGCGGGAGCTGCTGGGCCTGCCGGGAGGCGGACGGCTGCCCGGGTGAGGCGGAGGGAAGGGCCCGGGCCGCCCGTCAGGGTGACGGCCGGCCGACACGGGAGCCGGCCCGTCGCATCGTCCCTCCGGTGCGGGCCAGCAGGACGGCTCCGTACAGGGAGGCATCGGCGCCGTGGGCGGCGCGGCGGATCTCGGGAGGGGCGACACCGGTGCGGGTCAGCCGCCGGACCTCCGCGCGCATGCGACCGAGCAGGCCCGGTGTGCCGTGGCCGAAGCCGCCGCCTATGCGGACCTGGCGGCACTGGAGGAGTTCGCCGAGGTTGACGGCGGCGACCGCCAGCGCCGCCGCCGTCTGCCGCAGCGGGCCAGTGGCCCAGGGATGTCCCTCGGCGAGCCCGGTGCGAAAGGACGCCGCGTCCACAGGGGCGCCGCGCAGGGCGGCGGCCCGGGCAAGGGTCGCAGTGCCGGAGGCCACGGCCTGGAGGCAGCCGGCCCGCCCGCAGACGCAGGCGGCGCCACCCGGATCGATCACCATGTGCCCGATCTCGGCGGCGCCGCCGAACGGTCCGGTGTGCAGCCGCCCGCCGAGGACGATGCCGCCGCCCACTCCGGTGCCCAGCCCCAGATAGGCCAGGTCGGGCACGCCGGTGCGAGCGGCCTCCGCCAGGGCGGCCAGGTTTCCGTCGTCCTCGTGGAGCACGGGGACTCCCGGCAGCACCCGCCGCAGCAGCGCATCGAGGCGCAGCCCGGTCCAGCTCGGCCGGGAGGGCCAGGCGGTGATCCTGCCCTCCCGCACGGTGGCCGGCAGCGCGAGACCGGCCGCCCGTATCCCGGCGATCCCCCCGCAGCCGGCCTCGGCCGCGATCCGGGACACCGCCGAGGCGAGCGCGTCCAGATCGTCGTCGGCGCCGCCGTGCCGGGGCCAGGTGAACCTGAGCCGTACCGGAGGCGCGGAGCCGGACCGCTCCAGAAGCAGCGCGACCTTCGTGCCGCCGATGTCGATCCCGAGGTAGGACATCGCCCGGCTCCCACGGTGGCGGACGGTCAGCCGGCCAGCGGTGCGAACAGGTCGACCGCGGTGCCGTCGGGGTCGAGGACAACGGCGTAGCGCTGGCCCCAGACGGCGTCCCAGGGCGCGATGTGCCCGACGTAGCCCGCGTCGACCAGTTCGGCGTACTTCGCGTCGACAGCCTGCGCGTCGGGGAACTCGAAGGCGACCGCGAACCGGTGGCCGCCGGTGGGCGCCTTCCACTCGGGGTCGTAGCTGCGGACCGTCTCCACGGTGTCCCAGGCAAGCCGCACTCCGCCGGGCAGCACCGTCTCGACGTGCGGCTGCGTGTCGGCCTCGGCGGGGATGTCCAGCCCGAGGCGGCGGTAGAACGCCAGGGCCTTGGACATGTCGTCGACGACGATTCCGAAGAGGGACAGCTTGGGGGCAGGAACTGCCATGAGTGGTGCTCTTTCCTTTGCGCTTGGGTGTGCTCGGGTGAATCGGGTGGGCGCGGGCCGTCCCGGCGGTCAGCCGCGCTGAAGCCGCAGGCGCTCACGCACCGCCTTCGGCAGGCCGGACACCACACGGTCGTAGGAGTGCTCCACCATCTCCTTGATCTCGGGCGCCGGGACGGTGGAGTCGAGCAGGACCGTGTTCCAGTGCCGCTTGTTGACGTGGTAGCCGGGCCTCACCGCGGAGTACTGGTCGCGCAGGTGCAGCGCGAGGTCGGGCTCGCACTTCAGAGTGACCTGCGCGGGCCTTTCGTCCGTGGCGTCCTGAAGGATGGCGAACACCTTGCCCTCGACCTTGAACACCGTGGCGCCGGGGCCGAAGGCCTCGTCATCCGTGGCGCTCGGCAGCTCCAGGGCGAAGTCCGACAGTTCTTCAGGGGTCATGCCCGTCCTCTCGTCACGGAGCAGGTCGGTGGCGTACCGGGACACACGCGGCCGGCGGAGTCCGGCACTCCGGTGGCGTTCGCCAGCCTAGGTCTTCTCCGCGGCCATCGCGCCCAACGCGCCCGTGGTCCGGGCACGATGGCCGAAAAATGCCGATACGGCGCCGGGAGTGCCGCGATCCGCCCCTCGGGACGCCGCCGCACCCGGTGGCTCCGCTCAGCCGGCTCGTTCCGTCGGCAGTGACACCTGCGCCCAGATGCCGCCGTGGCTCACCACCTTGGTGAAGCGGTCGGTGAGCCGGTGGAAGAGGGCGCCGGGGGTCTCGTCGGGAGGGAAGGCGTCCGGGTCCAGTCCGCCCCACTGGTTCAGCGCCCGGACGAGGAGCGGGTCGACCGGCATCCAGACCCCGTCGACGCGGAACTCCGCCCAGCAGTGCGGGGTGGAGTACGGGGGGGCCACCAGCAGGCCGAAGGAGAACCGGCTCTCCAGACCACGCCGGCCGCCCTCGTGGACCAGCCAGGCCGCGGCGCCCCCGCAGTCCGACATGCGGGTGCGCCACATGAACTCCAGGTCCCAGCGCACCGCCTCGGGCAAGAGGAAGAACCCGATGTCCGCCACCTCCTGGAGCAGCTCCTTCAAAGCGGGTGGAAATCGGGGCCAGTCCCGGAGGGCGGGGGCCACCTGGAGGTCCCCGAGCCGGGCCTCTGCCGCGGGTCCCACGACCTGACGCCGCCGGCCGCCGAGCAGGACGCCGTAGCGGCAGGGGCCGGGGTGGCCCGGAGCCGGGCAGGAGGAGATCACCTGGACACGATGGCCCGGCGCCTGGTCGAGCGCGGTGCGCCAGGCCTTGGCCCACGCGCGCATGGACCGCCTCTGCACCGAGAGCCTGCCCAGGTGCAGGGCCGCGTTGCCGAGGTCGTAGGCGTCGTAGAGCCGTTCGTCGCCCGCGCCGACGTGCGGGACGCCGGCGGCGGTGAGTGCGGCCAGTAGCTCGGGGCGGATGCCGTGCACACGGCGGGCCTGCGCGGGCGTGACCGAAAAGCGCCGCTGCCGGTCGGGAACCTGGCGCAGGCGCCGCACCAGCTCCTCGACGCGCTCGGGTTCGGGGAGCTGCCGCCGGCGCGGCTCGCTGCTGACGGACGTCACCATGAGGCGCCCTCGGTCAGTCGATGTAGCCGAGGGCTTCGAGACGGCGGGCCACCTCGTCCTCCTCGTCGGGGCTGTAGGGAGCCGCGGGTGCCGGCGGCAGTCCGTGCCGCTCCAGCTCCCGCAGAAGGCGGTCCAGCGGATCGGGCTCGCCGGGCGGAACGACGATCGGCTCGGCGTCGCGCGGTCCGCCGGTCACCTCGACGACGAGGCCGGCGGCGTCCGGGCCGAGGGCGGCGCGCAGCGCGGCGGGCACCGCCGGGCCGGTCAGGACGGTCGCCCGGGCGCCGCGCTGCGCGACGACGTCGGTGAGGCGCCGGGCGAGCGCCCGGCAGGCGGCGGTGTCGCCGTCGGCGAATCCGATCAGGACACCGTCGCGTTCGGTCATGGAGGTCAAAGCTGGTCCCTGGGGTCAGGAGACGGCGACGCTCGGCTCGGCCGTCTCAAGGGGCTGGTACGGGGAGAACGCGGCCAGTCGCGGCATGACGCCTCGGGCGAACAGCTCCATGGAGCCGATCGCCTCGTCGCCGGTGATGTCACCGAAGACGAACTCGCCGAAGAGGGTGTTGAAATGCCCCTCGCGGGCGGCTTCGGCGAGGCGGTCGGCGACGGTGCGCGGAGAGCCGACGAAGATCAGGTTGTGGTCCATCAGAAAGCGGAAGTCGCGGCAGCCGGCAAGGATGTCGGCGGTGCTCAGGCCGCTCGCCGGGGCAGGCCGGTCGGTCGAGCGGCGCACCGCGCCGTAGCGCAGGGTCTCGACGAAGGTGCGGGTCGCCTGCCCGGCCGCCCGGGCCTCGGCCTCGGCATCCGTCTCGGCCACGTGCACCAGGCTCCAGTAGCCGATGTTCGGCACACCCGGTTGCCCCTCCTTGCGCCACCAGTCGACGTAGTGGCGGTAGACGACGCCCAGGGCCGCCCGCGGCACGATCATGGTCGAGCAGGTGTGGCCTCCAGTCCTCGCCAGGTAGCGCAGGGTCGCGCGGTCCGTGGTGGGGATCCACAGGGGCGGGTGGGGACTCTGCTCGGAGCCGAACGACAGGGTGACGTCGCGCAGTCGGTGCACCGGCCCGTCGAAGTCGAATGCGCCCTTGCTCGTGAACGCGGTGCGCAGCAGGTCGGCGCACTCCCGGGTGCGCTCCTTGCGGTCGGCGAAGTCGGCGCCGAAAGGCCTGAACGGCTGATCGCTGACTCCGGAGGCCAGCCCCACCTCGAGCCGGCCGCCGAGCAGCTGGTCGAGGGTGGCGGCCTGCTCCACGATGTGCAGCGGATGCTGCAGCGGCGGCACCCAGCCCATCGGACCCACCCGGATGCGCTCGGTGCGCAACGCCGCGCCGGTGCAGAACACCGTGGGCGAGGGCATCCAGCTCTCCTCGGGGGTGCAGTGGTGCTCGACGGAGAAGGCGTAGTCGAAGCCGAGCCGGTCCGCCGCCTCGAGCTCCTTCCACAGCTCCTCGTACCGCTGACGGACGGTGAGGTTCTCCCGTCCCCATACGTGGGTGAAGTACGCGAATCTCATGGGGCACTCCAGGTTTCCGGGGTCGCCGGGGAAGGGCCGGTGCGGCCGGCCGCCGCGTAGAGCCGTTCGATGCAGTGGGCGAGTACGCCGATCTCGGCGAGCGAGCCGCCGTCCGTCCCGGTCGTGGAGGGCGCGGGGCGGGTCAGCCGCCGGGCGAGGTCGTCGACGAGGCGTGCGTATTCGATGCCGACGGGCTCGTCGGGCAGCGGTACCACGGTGCGTTCGCCGCGTCGCAGCACGGTCAGCGAGGAGCGCGGGACGCGGTGCGGGCTGAAGCCGAAGGTGCCGCGCAGGACGGCGACGCCCTTGGTGCCCTCGACGGTGAGGGTGGTGCTGTCGACCGCCTGGTGCGAGGCCCAGCGCGCCTGGATGGAGACGGCCACGCCGGTGTCGGTGAGCAGGAACCCGCGCGCGGTGTCCTCCACGGGGTCGCCCGCCGTGTGGGCCGGAGTGCCGCGGTTCCGGCCGCGTGGGCTCCAGTCGGCGGTGGCATCGGCGTCCCCGATCCAGTCGCCGGAGACGGCCCCCAGAGCGTCCGTCACCCCGGGCCGGCCGAGCAGGTCGAGACCGACGTCCAGCAGATGCCAGCCGAGGTCGAGCAGGGCGCCGCCGCCGGCCAGCCGGCGGTCGGTGAACCAGCCGTCGCGCTGCGGGATCCCGGACGCCCGGGTCCAGTCGAGGCCGAGGGCGCGCAGGTCGCCGAGCGAGGGCAGCAGCGCCGCGAGCGCCTGGACGTCGGCGCGATGGCGGGCCGCGCTCCCGGCGTACACGCCCGCACCGCCCCGGGCGGCAGCGGCCAGGGCCCGGGCCTCGGCGGTGGTGCGGCAGACCGGTTTCTCCACGAACACCGGAACACCGCGGCCGAGCAGGGTGCGGGCGACGGGCACATGGAGGTGGTTGGGCAGGGCGACGACGGCGAAGTCCAGGGGCAGGCCGAGGAGGTCGTCCGGGTCGGTGCCGACGACGATGTCGCGTCCGGGCGGTACCAGGGCGCGGGCCACGGCCGGGTCGGCGTCCACGAGCGCCGTCACCTCGAACGCGGGGTGCGCCTCGAGCAGCGGCACCCAGACCGTGCGCGAAACCCAGCCCGCGCCGAGGACGGCCGTGCGCAGACGCGGCGCACCGGCCGCGCGCGGCCGGGAACGCCCGGCGTCCACGGCGGGGCCGGAGGGTGCGTGGGCCGTGCCGGACATCGAACCGGACATCAAAAGCGTGCACCGCCGTCCACGACGAGGGTGGCGCCGTTCACGTACGAGGCCGCCGGGGAGAGCAGGAACGAGACCGCCGCGGCGACCTCGTCCGGTTCACCGAGCCGCCCGGCGCCGATGAACCTCAGGACGAGGTCGCGCTCCTCGGGCGAGAAGTCCATGACCTCGGCCCGGATGGCGCCCGGTGCCACCACGTTGACCGTGATGCCGTGCTTTCCGACCTCGCCGGCGAGCGAGGCGGCCCACGGCTGCAGGGCACCCTTGGTCGCCGCGTACGCGCTGTGCCCGGGCAGGCCGCTGGTGCCGGCCCGGGAGCCGAAGAGGACGATACGGCCGTAGCGGGCGCGCATCATCGGCTTCAGACAGGCCTTGGCGAGGTTGACCGAGCCGGCCAGGTTGACGTCGAGCAGTCCGGCCAGGGTGCCGCTGTCGGTGGCCATGGCGAGGCGCCGGGTGCGCAGTCCGGCGGCGGCGACGAGGCCGTCGATCCGGCCGAACCGGTCGAGGGCGACCGAGACAAGCCGGGCCGGGCCGCCCGGCGCCGACAGGTCGGCCCGGACGGGCACGAGCGTGCCCCCGGCCTCCTCGACCTGGGCGGCGAGCTTGCCCACCCGGTCCTCGCCGCTGTGGTAGCCGGCCACCACGGCGGCGCCGAGCCCGGCAAGATGGCGGGCGCAAGCGCTGCCGATGGTCCCGGACGCTCCGGAGATCACGACGACTCGGCCGCGCTGTCCCATGGTTTCGGCGATACGGACGAGGGGATCGCCCATCAGTCGGCCTCCTTGGCTAGGACGAGATGGCAGGGGGAGCCTTCGAAGTGCAGATCGCGGACGAGGTCCGCGCCCGCATCGGCCAGGGCGGCGGTGAACGCCGCGAGGGTGGGCCAGCGGATGCCGCCGTGCGTGAGCCAGTCCAGCGCCAGTTCGGCACCCTCACCCGGCTCGCCGTCGGGGGTGCCGGAGGGCAGGAAGACGTCGTCGACCAGGAGCAGACCGCCGGGCTTCAGGGTCCGCAGCAGCGGCACGAGGCGGGCGCCGCCGGCGGGGTCGTGGACGCTGTTGGCGATGACGCAGACGTCGGCGTCGCCGTGCGGCAGCTCGGGCCCGGTCGTGACCCGGCCCTCGGCGACGGCCGCGCGCACCGCTTCGCACACCGGGCCCGCGAGCCGACCGGTCTGCCACAGGTGACCGGTGGCCGTGGGATCGGCGGTGAGCAGCCGCTCCAGGTAACGGCCGGGTCCGGCGCTGACCTCCACCAGGCGGGCGCCGGGGCGCGGCCGGACCAGCCGCAGCCCGACGGCGGTGCGGGCGCGGGCGGAGGGACCGCTCATGGCCCCCTGGTAGACACGTACCAACTCGGCGTCGTGCGGGCGCTGTTCGAACGGCCGGTGGTGCACCCCCGTCCGTGCCACGGCGGCCAGCGCCTCCCGGCTCACCAGATCGCGGGAGAGTCTTTTCTCCAGCTCCACGAAGGCGGCGAGTTCGCCGGCGGGAACCGCGGGGCCGTCGGGTTCGGGGGCGGTGGAGAGCAGGCCGAGGGCCGCAGCGGTGTCCAGCAGCAGCTCCAGCGCTCTCGAGTCGCAGCCGAGTTCGGTGCTGAGGTCGGCGAGTTCGGCGCCCCGGGCCAGGGCGTCCAGGGCACCGAGATCGTGGAGCGCGAAGAGCAGCTCGGACGCCTTGTAGGCACGGGCGGCCCGCAGTGCGCGCGGGGTGAAGCGGTAGCGGACGGGGGCGGCGGCCTTGCCGGTGGCGGTCCTCGGCAGGGCGGTGCGCAGCACGAAGGTGTCGGGAACCTTGTAGGGGGCGAGGTGCCGGGCCGCGTGGTCGCGCAGTTCCTCCTCGCCGGTCGTGTCGTCGGTCACGACGACCTCGGCGACCAGTCCGTCCTCGCCCTCGTGGGACCGGCGCCGGGCGGCGACCCGTACGTCCTGCACGCCGCTGTGGGCGCGCAGCACCGACTCGACCTCCAGCGGAGCCACCCAGCGGGCGCCGCGCCGGACGGCGGTGCCCTCGCGGCCGAGGATGCGCCAGTGGCCCTGCTCGGGCACGGCCAGGTCGCCGGTGTCGTGCCAGTCGGGCAGCACGTCGGTGCGGATCTGGAGGATTCCGGGACCGTCCGCTGTCACGGCACGGGTGGTGCGGTCCAGGAGACGGACGTCGACCCCGGGCAGGGGGGCACCCACGCACAGCGGCGGCAGCCCGGCCGGGCCGGAGAGGACCGCGCCGAGTTCGGTGGAACCGTAGTTGCGGGAGAGCCCCACGCCATAGGCCTCGCGGAACAGCGCGTCGAGCGGACCGTCGACCGGTCCCGCGCCCACCATGGCGATCCGCAGCCGGGGGGCCGGCGGGGCCGCTTCGGGTCCGGCGCGGCGGGCGCGCAGCCGCTGCCGGGTGGCCAGCAGCCGTGCGGTGGCGGGCACCAGGGCGACGACGGTGGCCCCGGCGGCGAGTGCGCGCATCGTCTCGCCGAGTCCGGTGGGCGGTACGGGCCTCAGGCCGGCCCCGGTGAGCAGCGCGCCGCACATCCAGCCGAGGGCGTATGCGTGCGCCAGCGGTACGGGCAGCAGCAGGACATCCTCTGCGGTGAGGCCGACGCCGTCGCGGTAGCGGCGGGCCTCGGACAGCCAGCTCGCCTCGGGGCGCCAGACCAGCTTGGGGGCGCCCGTGGAGCCCGAGGTGGGCAGCAGGTCGCCGGGGCCGTCGTCGGCAGGAGTGCCCGGGGTGCCGTCGAGCCGGGGCGGCCGGCCGGGCCCGTCGGCGGGCGACAGCACCCGGCCGCCGCCGGCCAGCTCCAGCAGTCTGCGGACCTCGGGGCCGGGGGTGTCGGGCGCCACGGGCAGCGGCCGGGCGCCCGCGGCGAGCAGGCCGAGGAAGTGCACCACCCAGCCGGGTCCGTTGGGCAGCCGGAGCGCCACCGCCTCGCCCTCGGCCCCCTGGGCCTTGAGGGCGTCGGCGATCCGCTGCGCCTCGGCCGGCAGTTCGGCCGCGGTGCACCCGGGCAGGATCTCGGTGTCCGGGGCGAGGCGCCCGACGGCGTCCAGGAGGGTGTCCGGAAGCGCCTTCGGGCCCCGCTCGCTGCCCTCAGTCATGGCGGCTCGCCAGGTAGTCGGCCTTGGCGCGCTCGATCATGCCTCGGATCCGGGGCGGGGCGTACGTGGGGGCGGCACACAGTTCGTCGAGGGTGATCTCGTCCTCGAAGTACATGGAGAGCGTGTCCCAGGGGGTGAAGCAGCCATGGCAGGCCCCCAGCCTCGGCCTGGGCGCCAGGAGGGCCTGGTAGAGGCCGCTGGAGCCGAGCCGGTCGAGCAGCTGCTCGGCCTCGTCCCCGAGGATGTTGCCCATGTCCGAGAACCAGATGTTGGGGCAGGGGGTGACGACGCCGTCGCTGAAGCTGGAGACGACCAGCCGGGGCAGATGGCACCGGAAGGTGCGCCTGCCCTCGCGGTAGAAGCTGAGCAGCCGGTCGAAGTAGGCGCGTGGCGGCAGGACCCGGCTGAACTCGTCGTAGCGCTCGGCGAGTTCCTCGACGTGGTGGATCTGGTCGCGGCGGACCGCGAACCTCTTGGCGTCGGGGCCGCGGACCGGGAAGGGGAAAAAGGTGGGCGCGGTGTCGAAGGAGGCGAGCCAGCCGGCGAAGTCGGACAGCTCGCCGACGCTGCGGTCGTTGAGGACGCCGTAGATCTCCACCGGCAGGCCGGATTCGAGGATCCGGCTGACGGCCCGGATCACCTTGGCGTGCAGCGACTCCGACTGCACGCGGTAGCTGTTGCCCGGATAGAGGTGGCTGTCCAGGGAGACCTGGAGGACGACGTTGCCCCAGGACCTCATGCGTGCGAGGTGTTCGTCGGTGACGAGCACGCCGTTGGTCTGGACGACGAGGACCTCGTACCGGGAGGACTGCTTCTGAAGGAAGTCCATGATGCCGCGGACCAGGAAGATCTCACCGCCGGTGACCTTCAGCAGCGGCAGGTCGAAGCGGTCGCCGAGCCGGTCGGCGACGGTGTCGAGGCGTCGGCCGAGGCCCGAGTCCGGGGAGTAGTCGTCGCGCCTGGGCGGGTCGAAGATGAGCTTGAGGGAGTGGCCCTCCTTGAGGTTGCTCTGCCCGGTCAGGCAGTAGGTGCAACTGAGGTTGCAGGAGTCCTCGTTGATGACCAGGTCGTTGCCGATCAGCGGCAGCGGGGCGAGGGGCGGCATCTGCGGGTCCTTTCACGGTCGTCCGACGGAGCACGTGCGCGCGGTCGTGCGCGGGGCCGGGCACCGGACCGGCGGACCGCTAGGGGCCGCCCGGCTCGGCGCCCAGCCAGTGACGGTCGGCGTACGGCGTCCCCGCCTGCGCTCCATGGGCGCGGGCCCGGGCCAGCAGGGCCCGGCGCAGCCCGTCCGCCCCTCCGAACAAGGCCTCGGCCTGGCTGGTGTAGCGCAGGGCGGCGGCCAGCCAGCGCTCGACCTCGGCGTCGGTGAGGGGCTGGCACCGGGCTGCGAGGCCGTTGTGGTCCCGGCTGCGCAGGAGGTAGGGGAAGTCCTCGTACCAGGCGGTGCCGGGCACGGCGAGGAGCTCCACGGCGGCCCGGGACACCACGTGGTCGACATGCCGGCCGGCGGCCAAGGGGCCGTGCACCCGGGTGCCGGGCGGGCACAGTGGACGCAGGGAGTCCCGGATCGCGCCAGGCAGATCGTCGTCGTCCGGGTGGCGCGCGGCGAAGACCCGGGGTGCCGAGCGGTAGCGGTACCGGCCGTTCGTGGTGCGCAGCGCGGCGTCGGTGAAGCCGAGCGAGACGTGCTCGACACCGAGTTCGCCGAGCGCGGCACGGTCCTCATGGCGCCGGACCGCGGGCCGGGCGACGTACCGCCAGGCGTCGGGGTCGTCGGGCGGGGGCGAGCCGGGGGCCGAAGGGTGGCGGCGCAGCAGGGGGCGGGCCTGCCGCCGGGTTCCGTACGGGCCGGCCGCGTCCGGTGCCTCCTCCGGACCGGAGCCGGATGCCGGCGCGGCCCCCGGCTCCGGTCCGTCGAAGACCGTGACCACCGTGACCGGGATCCCCCGCGCGACCCAGCGGGCGAGCCGGCCGCCGAGGGACCACACCGCGTCGTCCGGGTGCGGGGAGACCACCAGATGGGCGCGGGCCTCGCGCTGCGCGCTCATCGGGCGCCGGCCGGCCGGACCCCGGCCGCCTCGGCCCGGACGGCGGCCACATAGCGCTCCGGATCCCCGTCGGGGCCGAGCAGGGCGGTCAGGGCGCGTACTCCGGGCAGGGGATGCAGCATCGCGAATCGCTCCATGTTTCGTCCGTGCTGGTGCCAGCGGCCCGGCCGGGCGTGGCTGAGATGGATGCCGTACGCCTCGGGCACCAGGGCACGCCGCAGTCCCTCGGCGTGCAGCCGCACCCCGAACTCGATGTCCTCGCACCCCCAGTTGTGCCCGAACTCTTCGTCGAACCCGCCCACGGAACGCCAGATCTCGCGTTCGACGGCCGAGTTGGCGCCGACGAAGCCGAGCCAGGCGGCGACGTCCGGCAGGGTTCCCGCGTCCATCGCCTCGACGGCACGTTCCAGGGCGTTCGCCATCGTGCGGCGCAGGGGATCCCGGCCACGGGCGTCCGGAGCGGATCCGGTCAGTTCGGCGGCGGTCCGCTGGATCTCGGGCCAGGGTGCGTCCGCCAGTTCCGTCAGCAGCCTTTCTGCCGTGGGGAGTTCGCGCATCCGGCCGTGCAGGAACACCCCGGGCCGGGCGGCGTCGGCGTACGCCCGCAGGAAGTGAGGGCCGACGACGACATCGGCATCGAGGAAGACCAGCCAGGCGGCCTCGGTCGCGTCGGCACCGGTGTTGCGGACGGCCGCCCGCCCCCGTCCGGGACCGGGCACCACGCGCAGCGGCAGCCGGTCATGTGCCTCGGCGAAGACATCGGCGAGCGCCGCACGCCCCTCGGGCGCACTGTCGTCGACCACGATCACCTCATGGGCGGGTGCGTCGGTCTGGGCTGCGAGACAGGCGAGCGTCAGGCGCAGCCGCCGGTGGTCGCCCCGGGTGGGGACCACCACCGCCAGGGTGAGCGGAGCGGATGGCAGGGGCGGGGGCATGATCGGCCTTTCCGTCGGCAGGAAATCAGCGCCGTTCGGGAAAACCCGAAGCGCAGGAAATCAGGCGGGTGCGCTGCGGAGATCTGCGTCAACGACAGAGGAAGGCACGGGATGGCACCGGGCCGTCCGCGAAGAGCCCTCCCGGGAAGGCTCCATCGACGATGCCGGGGAAGTCAACCGGGCATGTGCACTTTCGGAAAGGCTGCCTGATCAAAAACGTGTACGGACGCCGGATAGATCATCTCGGGAGATTTGTTTTGGCCATAACGGCACGGAAGCCGATCCCTGTCCGGCACGTACAGAAGGGGCTGTTCATGCGCGCCGTCGGCCGCCCCGCACCGAACGGCGGAAGACGGGCTGAACGGCGCCCGATCCTTGGTTTTCGGTCAAGGTGTCCCGGACAAAGGGCTTTCGCAGAATGCCGGACTGCTTCAGTGTTACGGTCAGGCCCGTTCGCCGGCGACACCGCTGGAGGCAATCACGTGCCACCTTCGCCGCTCGCCCTCGTCATCGGAATCGACGGGGGTACATTCGATCTCATCGACCCCCTGGTGGGACGGGGGCTGCTCCCGAACATCGAAAGTCTCCTGACCGCCTCGGCCAGCAGCAGGACCACCTGCACCTGGCCGGCCCACACCGCTCCCGGCTGGTCCACCTTCGTCAGCGCGGCGGCCCCCGGCAACCACGGCATCTACCAGTTCTACGACACCCAGGACTCCGGCTACGGCGCCCGGATCACCCAGTCCGGCGACCTGGGGCGGTCCTCGGCATGGGACTGGCTCGCGGCACAGTCGTACACGCTCGGGCTCATCAACATCCCGATGTCACACCCGCCGGCCGACCTGCCCGGTTACCAGATCACCTGGCCCCTGGAGCGTACCCTGCGGCACTGCCGCCCCGACTCGCTGCTGCGCGAACTCGCCAGGGCCCGGGCGCACTTCCAGTCCGACCTCGCCACGATGTTCCGCGGGGACATGGGCTATCTGGACCAGGCCGAGCGCAATGTCGAGGCCCGGATCCGGTCCGTGCGGCATCTGATGACCACCCGTCCCACGGACGTCGTCATGGTCGTCCTGACCGAAGCCGACCGGGTCGGACACCACTACTGGCACTACGAGGACACGGGGCATCCCCGGCATGAGAACGCCCCGGCGGACAGCGGCTGGGAGCGGGCCCTCACCCGGATCCACCAGGCACTGGACACCGCGGTGGGCGAACTGCTGGCGCTGGTGGACGAGGACACCGTGGTGACGCTCGTCTCCGACCACGGTCTGGGCCGGGGCCGGTACGCGTTCGCCGTGCACCAGGTGCTCGAGGAAGCGGGCCTGCTCGCCACCGAGCCCGGCGAGGGGCCTGCCGAGGGCGCCGCGAGCTGGTTCGCCGACGGCGGACGACGGGTGGACTTCTCCCGGACGGCCGTCTACATGCCGGTCCCCGGCTCCTACGGCCTCAACCTCAATCTCAAGGCGCGGCAGCACCGGGGCACCGTCGCCCCCCGGGACCGGGACCGGGTCACCGCGGAGGTGGCCGCCCTGCTCGGCACACTGAAGGGACCCACGGGCGATCCGGTCTTCCAGGCGGTCCTGCCCCGGCAGGAGGCCTATCCGGGGGGCAACAGCGAGCGCGCGCCCGACCTGCTGCTGGTCCCGGCGGACGAGTCCGTGCTTCCGGTCACCTCGCTGACCGGCCCGCTGTGGACTCCCAGTGCCCAGAGCGGGCTCCACCGGCACGAGGGCATCTGGGCGCAGCGCTCACCGCGTGTCCGCCCCGGCCGGCTGCCCGGCACGATCCCGCTGACCGACGCGATGCCCACACTGCTGGCGGACCTCGGGGCCGCCTGGCCGCCGGACGTCGACGGCCGCCCGCGCACCGAGGTGTTCACCGAGGACGTGCCGGTTCCCGCAACGGACCGGTGCCTGGCCCCGCGGGGTACCCCGTCCGCGCCCGGCCCGGCGGACGCGACACAGGAGGCGAGCGAGGACGAGTACACCAGCAGCCGGCTGCGCGAGATGGGCTACCTGTGAGCGACCACCGACACGAAGGGATGCGCGACATGGAACCGGAGGAGACCAAGGCCCGGCTGCGCAAGGTGCTCGTCGACTCCCTCGAACTGTCCCTCGAGCCGTCCGAGGTCCCCGACAAAGGGCTCGTCCGGACGCTGGGACTGGATTCGATCAACACCATCGAGTTCCTGATCTGGGTGGAGAGCGAGTTCGGCGTGGAGATCGCCGACGAGGACCTCTCGATCAAGCTGATCGACGATCTCGACCTGCTCGCCGAGTACGTCAACAGCCGAGCGCAGAAGGGCGAGCCCGCCAACGAACCGGCCTGAGCGCCTGGGCCCCGCCTCCTGGGAGAGCCGATGATTCAGGACGTCACCCTCGAAACTCGCAGTCCCCGGCGGAAACCGGGAGAGTTCGAGCTCTCGCTGGATCCCCGCATCACCGATCCCGCCTCGTTCAAGGTCAGCTTCCTCATCCTGCTGGACGGCGATCTCGTGATGTCGCCGGAGCACCTCGGCGTCGCCTACATGGCCAGTGTGCTGCGGCACGTCGGCTTCACCGCCGAGATCCGGGAAGTGGAGCACGGCGACGAGCACCACGCGGCGGCCGTCGCCCATCTGCGGGAGTACCGGCCGGATCTGGTGTGCTTCACGCTGATGAGCCTGAATGTGACCAGTTGCGTCAGCCTGTGCCGTCGGCTGCGCGAGGCCCTGCCGGACACCCCGATCGTCTGCGGCGGCCCGGCCGGTACGTTCGCCGGCAAGGACGTGCTGCGCAACAACCCGTACGCGGACATCGTCGCCGTCGGCGAGGGCGAGCCCACGATTCTCGACCTCGCCCAGCGGCTCTGCCTCAAGGAGCCGCTGACCGACTGCCCCGGCATCTGCTACCGGGACGAGAAGGGCGACATCCACCAGAACCCGGCCCGGCCCCTCATCCACGACCTGGAGGTGCTGCCCTTCCCGGCCCGGGACCAGCTCAGCCAGCACGGCAACAAACTGGAGTACGTGCGGATCAGCACCAGCCGCGGCTGCGTCGCCAACTGCGCCTTCTGCTCGGCACCCCATCTGAAGAACCGGGTGCAGGCCGGCAAGGCGTGGCGCGGACGCGGGCCCGAGCAGATCGTCGAGGAGATCGCGCAGATCGTCGAGCGGCACAACTTCCGCACTTTCGACTTCGTGGA
Organism: Streptomyces thermoalcalitolerans; assembly: GCF_039525155.1. Classification (NCBI taxonomy): domain Bacteria; kingdom Bacillati; phylum Actinomycetota; class Actinomycetes; order Kitasatosporales; family Streptomycetaceae; genus Streptomyces; species Streptomyces thermoalcalitolerans. The sequence goes on from NZ_BAAAHG010000014.1 coordinate 43,187, forward strand.
CTCCACCTTCGAGGACCCCGACGGCGGCCGGGTCGGCAAGAAGCGGATCGCCGCCATCGCCCAGGGCATCCTCGACCGCGGGCTGGAGATCTACTACAACGTCTGCATGCGGGCCGAGAACTGGCACGACACTCCCGAGGACCACGCGCTGCTCGACCTGCTCACCGCCTCCGGCCTGGAGAAGGTGAACGTCGGCATCGAGGCGGGCACCGCCGAGGAACTCCGGCTGTGGGAGAAGCGCGCCACGGTCGAGGACAACATCACCATCATCCGGATGCTGCGCGAGCACGGCATCTACCTGGCGATGGGCTTCATCCCGTTCCATCCGTACGCAACCGTCGACACCCTGACGGCCAACGCCCGGTTCCTGCGCGACCACGCCGGGCACAACCTGCGCCGGATGACGGAACGGCTGGAGATCTACCCGGGTACGACGATCGTGCGCCGCCTGGAGGCCGACGACCTGCTCGACCACAGCTACTACGACAACCTCGACCCGTACGGCTACTCCTTCGCGGACGAGAGGGTCGGGCTGCTGGCCAAGCATTTCGCGCGGCTCTACAACAACGAGGACTACCACCAGCGCGGGGTCATCACCGAGCAGTCCGCGGTGTTCGAGTTCGAGACCTACAACGTGGTCCTGCAGACCTTCATCTCCCGGCTGCAGCGCCGCTTCCGCAAGCTGCCCGGCGTGGAGGAGGTGATGGAGGAGTTCAAGGAGCGGGTGCACGCCATCCGCCAGGAGATGGGACAGTTCAACTACGCCTTCTTCATGGCGAACCTCGAAGCGGTGCTGAACGACTCGCTGGACGCCGACAAGCAGGAGCGCCAGGTCGTGGAGGTCGAGCAGTACTTCCGCGCCCGGCTCGACCAACTGCGCTCGGAACAGCTGCGGGTGGGCAAGCGGCTCACCCGGCTCGGGGCCCGGGTGAACGAGATCAGCTCCACGCTGCCACCGGTGCGTCCGGGCGGCCTGCCGCGCACGTACACCGGCGAGGGCACCGGTGCCACGTGGTGAACGGGCCCGGGAGGGCGAGGTCGCGGTCTGCAGTCTGAGCAGCCGGGAGCTGGTGGAACCCCTCTCCGCGCTGCCGGGTGTGGCACTGGCCGGCACGCTGATGACGGCCAACCTCGGAATCGAGGAGCTGCTGCGCACCCTCGCGCGCCGGCCCGCGATCCGGGGGCTGGTCGTCTGCGGCCGGGACTCGCCGTGCTTCCTCCCCGGACAGAGCCTGCTGGCCCTCTTCCGGGACGGAGTCGATCCCGAGCGCCGCAGCATCATCGGGGCAGCGGGCTACATGCCCCTGCTCCGCTCCGTCCCGCTGCACGAGGTGGAGCGGCTGCGCGCCCGGGTGGAGGTCGTGGACGCCCGCGGGGAGTGCGATCCGCTGGTGGTCGGCGACATCGTGCAGAAGCTGCGGGCCCGCCTCTGCTCCGCCCCCCGGCCGGCTCCGGACGGCCGGACGACCGCGGAGGACGGCCCGTGCGCCCCGGCCCCGTGCTTTCGCCGGTTGCGGGCCGGCGGCAGGCGCGTGGGGCTCAGCCGGGTGCTGGACGGGTTCGTGGTGATCAGCCTGGACCGGCGGGCCCGGCGGATCGTCCTGCGGCACTACGACGACGACCTGACGCCTCGGCACGAGATGACCGGTGTCCGGGCGGAGTCCATGCTGCTGGGGCTGCTGCGTGCCGGGGTGATCACCGACCCGGCCCATGCCGGCTACCTCGGCGGCGAACTGACCAAGGCCGAGACCGCCCTGCGCCTCGGTCTCCCCTACGTCCAGGATGTGCCGCTGCGCGCACCGGGCCGTCCCGGGAACGCCGTGCTGCCGGTGCACGAGCGAGAGGAGCCCCAGCCGTGACCGACGCACCGCCCGCCCGACCGAGCATGGCGGAGTTCCTGACCGCCGTCGTGACGGGGCTCGGGCTGGAGGGTACGGAACTCGATCCGGACGTCCCCCTGGGCTCCCAGGTCTCCGCGGAGTCCGTCCGTATGATCGAACTGGCCATCCTCCTGGAGGAGGAACTCGGCCTGGACCTCCCGCCCGACCTGGATCTGCGCATGTGCAGCCCCCGGGAGCTGTACGGGGCCCTGACGGGCTGACGGCCGAAACACCCGGCCCGTAAGCAGCGCGGCCTCGCCGGGTGCCCATCACGCCCGGCGGAGCGCTCACGCCGGCCAGATGCGCAGTTCCTCCTTGACGAGCCGGGCCGTGACCGGCAGACCCCGCGCCGGGCTCCAGGCGTCCGGGCCGAGAAGGCGGACGGTGAAGCCGTCCGGGGACAGCCGCTGCCAGACACCCACGGCACCCGCGTCCGGGTCGGTCAGCAGCAGGGTGACCGGGCACGGGAGCAGGTCGCCCGAAGGAGCCGTCACGCCCTGGGGACCATGGGCCGGCCCCGGGCAGAACAGCACCCGGGCCGGTGGTGTCCCGGCCGCCTGCGCCGCCCGCACCGCCTGGACCACGGCGGCAGCAAAAGCGGCGCCCCCCGGACTTCCGTCCGCTGCGGCGAGCAGCGCCCAGGGCAGGTTCTCGGCCGTTTCGGACGGGGGCGGCAGCGGCTCGTGCACGAGGGCCGGCAGCGTCACGATCTCCGGCCGCAGTGCCTTCTGCACGGCCGGCGCAAGGACGCCGGCCGGATCCAGCACCACCAGCCGCAGCACCGGATCCGGGCCCGGGGCCTGGAGGAACCGGCCGACGTCCGTGGCCGCCGTGCTCATCACAGGCCGTCCGCGAGTCCGAGGGCGAAGTAGTTCTCGAAGCCCAGCAGCCGCCGCATCCGGGCGTCGCTGCGCTCGACGACCTCCGGCTTCAGCCCCATGAAGAAGTTCTGCTGCTGCCGGACGTAACCGCGGCAGTAGTAGTTCAGGATGCCGTGCCGGGGCCGGTCCGTGACGTTGGCGCCGGTCTGGTGCCACAGCCGTCCGTCGAAGATCATGACGCTGCCCGCCGGGGCGCAGACCGGGATCGTCTCCACGTCCCCTTCGCCGCGGTCGTAGTCCGGCTGCCGGCCGAGCAGATGACTGCCCGGGACCAGCCGGGTGGCGCCGTTGTCCTCGGTGAAGTCGTCCAGCATCCACATGCTGTTGGCCACGAGCGCGTACGGCGGCCAGGGCGGCCGCGCGAACGTCTGGTCCGCGTGGATGTTCATGGCGGCGCCGCCGGGACCCGCGATGTTCGCATGGGTGCTGGACAGCAGGAAGTTGAAGCCCAGCACCTCCTCCATCAGGTCCAGCACCAGGGGCACGCGAACGCTGCGCTCGAATTCCTCGCCCTTGTTGAGCAGACTGAACACCCGCTGGTTTCCGCCGTCGTAGAGAAATGCGCTGCCGTCTTCCCGTTCCTTTTTTACCACGTCGAGGAGGCGTTTCCTGAGCTGCTTGAACTCCCGCTCGGAAATCGGGCGTTCAAGAAGGCAGTAACCGTATTCCCGAAGATCCTCCACAGCCTTCCGCTTATTGCTTGTCAGGGTGGCAGACATGAAACCGAATTTATCAGGGGGGCGGGATGCACGGAAGACACGGAAACGGAGTTCAAGACAGCAGAACCTCGGCGAGCCGGTCCACCTGCGTGAGCCGTGCCGCAGTCGGATGAAAGATCACCTCGTCGAATCCGGCGGCGGCGAACCGGTCGACCTGTTCGCGGATGCCTTCCGGTGTGCGCGGAGTTTTCGCGACAAAGGACTCGGCCTCGTCCCCGAGCACCCCGAAGTACTGCCGGACGAATGCGGCGGCCTCCTCGGCCACGTCCTCGCCGAGCCAGAACCGGGAGAGCGCGACGAGCCGGGGCCGTCCGGCGCGGCCCGCGCGGTTCCAGGCGGCACGGACCTTCTCGGCCCAGGGTGCCACCCGCTCCGGCTCCAGACCGGGCGCGGTCCATCCGTCCGCCCAGCGCACCGTCCGCCGTACGGCGGCCCGGCTCACGCCGCCGACCAGCAGCGGCGGCACGGTGCCCGGCAGGTCGTCGGTGGCTCCCTTCGCCCGGAGCCGGGCCAGTTCGGTGAGCTGGGCGTCGAACACCGCGCCCCGGCTCGCGAAGTCCCGCCCGGCCGCCTGGAAGTCATCGGCGCGCACCCCGGGCCCGAGGCCGAGTGTGACCCGGTCCCCGGCGAGGGAGGCAACGGTGGCGGCCTCCTTGGCGAGAACCGCGGCAGTGGTCAGCGGGGCCACGAGAATGTTGGTGGACAGCGCGATGCGCGAGGTGACGGCGGCCGCCGCGGCCAGTACGGCGAGCGGCTCGTGGCCGGGGTAGCACAGCCGATGGGTCGCGGCGGCGGACGAGAAACCGCACTCCTCGGCCCGCACCGCCCATCGGATCTGAAGCGCCCCGGAGGCACCGGGGATCGTGTTGGGGAACGCGATGCCGATCTTCATGGGTTGCTCCGCGGACGGGACACGGCCGGCGGCCGGCCGGAATCGAGCAGGTGGTAGGGGGTCGGGGCAAGGCCGGGCGGCCCGTCGGTGCTGTCGACGACGACCTGACGGCGGCAGTAGGTGTCGAGTTCGTTGGTCACCCGGTCCCAGGCGGTCCCGGCCGGGCCGTTCCCTTCGGGGGGCAGGTCGAGATCGACCAGCCGGTAGTCGTTCACCCACACCCGTTCGGCGTGCAGGGCCTCGGCGACCGCGCGCGCGTGCCCGGCGTCCGCCGACCAGACACCGGCGCTCAGCCCGTATCTGGAGGCGTTGGCGACACGGACGGCGTCGGCGTCGTCCCGGGCCCGCAGGACGGACAGCACGGGACCGAAGATCTCTTCCTGGGCCACTGTGTCCCCGGGCGACACGTCCGCGAGCACCGTCGGCAGGAAGTAGGCGCCCGGGTCGAGTCCTTCGGGCAGTTCTCCGGGCTCGGGCATCCGGCCTCCGCACACCAGCCGGGCGCCCTCCGCGAGACCGCGCTCGGTGAAGTGCCGTGCGGTGCGAGCCTGGTTGCGGGAGACCAGCGGGCCCAGGTCGGTGTCCGGATCGAGCGGGTCGCCGAGGCGCAGGGCCCCGGCCCGTTCCCGGACCCGGTCGACGAACTCGTCGTACACGTCGGTGTGCACCACGGCCCGGGAACCGGCCATGCACACCTGCCCGTTGTGCAGGAAGATGCTCCAGGCCACGCCGGCGGCCGCCCGATCGAGGTCGGCGTCGGCGAGGACCACGTTGGGGGACTTGCCGCCGAGGTCCAGCCGGGTGCTCACCCCGGTGGCGGCGGCACCGCTGCGCACGCTCTCCCCCACGGCGTCCGAACCGGTGAACGCCACCAGGTCGACGCCGGGGGCCCGGACGAGGCTGTCCCCGGTGGTGCCGCCGGGTCCTGTGACGATGTTGACGACGCCGGGCGGCAGGCCGCACTCATGCATCAGCCGGACCAGTTCCAGGGCCGTGAGCGAGGTGAACGACGCCGGTTTGACCACGCAGGTGTTGCCCGCCGCGATGGCCGGGGCGATGCGCCAGGCCGCCAGCAGCAGCGGCAGGTTCCAGGGCACGATCGCGGCGACCACGCCGAGCGGCTGCCAGCGCACGTAGTGCGGCGACCGGTCCCCGGCGCCGGGCGGGCCGATCCGTGCGGGCAGCCGCTCGGCCCACCAGGCGCTCCAGGCGAACGCGGCGCGCGCTCCGGGGACATCGGCACCGAGGGCCTTGCGCAGGGTGGTGCCGTTGTCGCGGACCTCCAGCTCGGCGAGACGGCCGGACTCCGCGGAGAGCCGCTCGGCGACCCGGCGGAGCACCGCGGCGCGTTCACCGGGCGTCATGCGGGGCCAGGGCCCCTGGTCGAAGGCGCGGCGGGCCGCCGCCACCGCCGCCTCGACGTCCTTCGGGCCGCAGCGGGGCACGTCGGCGAGATGCCGGCGGGTGGCCGGCTCGAACGTGCGGAAGGTCGCACCGTCCTGGGCCGGGGCCGGAGCGCCGTCCACGTACCTCGGGAAGTGCTCTGCCATCTGCCTCCTCCTCGTCGGACCGGTCCCGCTCGTCCGGCGCGGTCAGGGTGCCGCCAGGTCGCAGCGCCGGCCCCGCCCGGCGACCGGTCCGCTCTCCAGCAGTTCGCCGGCGGTCATGTGCCGGACCGTCAGTACGCCGGGGCGCGTGCTGCGGGGCAGGGCGACCGCGGCACGGTAGGGAGCGGGTACACAGGCCAGGCTCCACACCCGCCACATCCGCCCGTCCGGGCTCCGCACGGCCGTCGGCCCCGGGTGCGCCGGCTGGACGGAGACCCGCATGCCCTCCCGCAGCCGGCCGCCCCAGGCCTTGACGCAGGCCTCCTTGCGCACCCACAGCCGGAAGAACAGGTCCCAGGCCTCGTGCCCGGACAGGGCCGCGACGGCGGCCGCCTCGTCGGCGGGGAAGTACCGGGCGGCGATCCGCGCGGCGGCGACCTTCCGTACCCGTTCGACGTCGGTGCCGACCGACCCGCCCCAGGTCACCGCCAGCAGGGTCAGGCCCGCCGTGTGCGAGAGGCTGAAGGCCAGGCCCGAGTCCCGTCCCGCGCCGGCCACCTCGGGCTTGCCGTTGTCCTGCCGGGTGAACCGCAGGGCCTTGGGGGCCTCACCGGTGAGAGCGCCCAGGCACCGGCGCAGCACGGCCCGGCTGAGGGCGAACGCGTCCTGGTCCGTCCGGGACTTGAGCCGGGCCATCCGCTCCCGGTCGGCCGCGGGCAGCAGCAGCCGCGCGGTGCGCACCACTCGGTCCGGGGCCCGGGTGGAGACGCACCACAGCAGCACGGGCACGGCCTGCGGGCTCATGACGCCGTGTCGAGCCGTACGGGCAGGGCCGCGACCCCGAGCGGCAGCAGCCGGGAGGTGTGCACCACCTCGTCGGGCGCCACGGCCAGCCCGATACGGGGGTGGGCCTCGAGCAACTTGCCGATCCCGGCGGCGTGCTGGACCAGGACCAGATCGGTGGCGGGGCATCGATGGGGTCCGGCGCCGAAGGCGAGCGTAGGCGTCTGCGGCCGTTCGATGTCGAGTTCGTCGGGCCGGTCGACCACGCGCGGGTCCCGGCAGGCGGCCGAGACCAGGGGCAGCACCGCGGCGCCGGCCGGGATGCGCACCCCGGAGAGTTCGACGTCCTCGGTGGCCATCCGCAGCAGGCCGTCGTTGCTGGAGGGGTAGAACCGCAGCAGCTCGGCCACGGCGCCCGGGATCAGCTCCGGCCGCCGCACCAGCCGGTCCCGGATGCCGGAATCGGCCAGCACACCGTACAGATGACGGGCGAGCAGGTCGCGCACCCCGATGAAGCCGGAGACGACCAGCCCGTGGAGCAGAAGGACCCGCTCCTCGTCGGTGAGTTTCCCGCCCCCGGCGTCCGGGGTGTCCAGCCCCAGCAGAACGCCGGCGACGTCGTCGCCGTCGCGCGCCCGGCGTTCCTCGAGCAGGCCCGTGAACGCCTTCTCCAGCCGGCTCCGGCAGGCCTCCTGCTCCGGCCCGCCGGCACCGCCGGACATCAGCAGGGTCTCGACGTCGCCGGTGATCTCCCGCCACCGGTCGCCGTCGAATCCCAGCAGCTCGCAGACGACCCGGCCGGCGAACGGTGCGGTGTAGGAGCCGACCAGGTCGACGGGCTCCGGGACGTCCCGCAGGGAAGCGGCCACCTGTGCGGCGACCTCCTCGATGCGGGGCCGCCACCGGGCCGTTCGTCCGGCGGAGAAGGCCGCGGCGACCGGGGCGCGGAAGACGGTGTGCCGGGGCGGGTCGAGGTCCACGATCCCGGTGCCCTGACCCCGCCCGAGGCCGGTGCCCGGCAGGGCGGCGGCCCTGGCCCGGCTGAACACCGGGTCGGTCAGGACGGTCCGTACGTCGGCGTCCCGGGTGATGAGCCAGACGACCCCGCCGTCGGCGAGCCGTGCCCGGGACACCGGCTCCTCGGCGAGCAGCCGTGCGTACTGGGGTGGAACGGTGCCGCCGGGGCCCGCGGAATAGGGAAACACCTCGCCCGCGGCGGCGCTCACCGGGCAGCCCCCAGCGGATAGGCGGGGGTGGCGCGCCGTACCGACGGCTCCACCGGCTCGAAGGGGAAGTCCTGGGCGAGCACCTGGTTGTCCAGCTGGTGCTCCACCACGATGGTGCCGGCGCCGTAGTCCTCCGAGATCTGCTCCACGTCCTCCGCCGTGACCAGCCCGTCCGGCCGGCCCAGCAGCCGGGCCACGCCCTGGGCGGGCGCGAGCAGTTCGAGGGCGAAGCCGCGAGCCAGGTGCTGACGGTGGGTGTGCGCGGCGACGATGAGGAAGTCGGGGTCGTTGTCGCAGATGAAGTGGCAGATGGCGCGGGCCTGGAGGAAGCGGCGGGGCCGCTCGGTGTAGCGCCGGCTGGAGACCAGCACCGGCCCCTGGGCGCCCTCGCGGCGGCCGAAGGCGACCAGTCCCCGGTCGACGTACGGCGTCTGCTCGGTGACGTAGGTGAGCAGCGCATCGGTCTCGAACCGCTCGGTGTCCGGCACCCCCGCCCAGGCGCGGACCCGGCGGGCGAGTTCGTAGCCGAGGTGCCAGGGGTTGTCGAGGCGGCCCGGGGCGAAGAAGGTCTCGCGGATGTCGGCGCACGCCTCACGGAGTTCGGCGATGGCGGGATCGGCCGGGCGGCCGGGCGGCGCCGTCCCCGCGACCTCACGGGCACGTTCGAGCCAGGCGAGCTGGTCCATGATGCGTTCGGGGCGCACCCCGTTGAGGAAGTCGAAGGCGAGCGGCTCGGGCAGCTCCCGCACCGCCCGCTGGATGGCGTCGGCGTAGGGTTCGGCCTCCGTGTAGGGGTCCAGACCGAGCCGGGCCGCGGCGCGGCAGAAGGCGGCCTCGTCCTCGCCGGTGGCGCGCAGCGCGGTCCACTCCTGCTGGAGCGGGGTGTCGTCGACGCCCCACTCGGCCAGACGGGCGACGACGGCATCCACGAAACCGCGCAGGGTCTCGGCGAGCGCGTCGGAACCGACGACGAGGTTGCCGCGGGCCAGATAACGGGGGCCGGGCCGGGGGTCGGGGCCGTCGTCCGGCATCCACACGATCCGGGTCTGCCGGCCCTCGGGCACGAACATCACGTCCGGCCAGCGGAATCCGTCGCAGGCGGCCCGCATGATGTGCCGCCGCGACCGCTGCCACCAGGAGCCGCGCTGGTCGCCGACGCCGTTCTTGTAGGCGAAGCGGAGCTGGGAGATCTGGGTGCCGGGGCGGGCATCGGCCGTCAGCGACCACCAGTTGAAGGCGATCCACTCGGCGAGCGGGTACAGCGAGCCGGTCGTGTACGGCCGTACCACGCCGGTGGCCGGGTCCTCCACGGTGGTCAGCGGGGTGCGGGTGCCGATGCTCATCTCCACATCGGCCCAGGTCACGGACCGCTCGTCGCGGACGTCCGTGGGCGGCTCCCGCCATTTCCAGACGAGCGAGAACTCGGGCAGTGCGCTCATGCGAGTCCCTCCGGCCATTCGCTCGGGTGCAGGGTGTAGCCGGTGTAGAGGCCGGGCTCCGCGCCGACCAGCCGGAACTCCTGGACGACGTCTCCGGTGCGGTACCAGGCGTACCGCGGGAAGCCGTGCTCCCAGGGGCCGCCCAGCGCTCCCTCGGTGAGCGCGGCGCACAGCAGCTCCTTCGGAGTGCGGCCGGCCGGCACCGCCGAGGGCAGGGTGTCGGCCGAGCTCGGCTCCCACGCCGTCCAGGCCGCCCGGCGGGCCAGCGCCTCCCGGTCGGCTCCGGCCGGGGGTTCGGTCACGGCCCGGCGCCGCTCGCGCCGCCGTTCGGGTGGTCGTGTGTCGCGCATGCGCTGACCTCCAGGGGAACTCCAAGGGGACGAAACGAGCAGGACGACAGGAAGCCGGCCGGAGACCTGTCGGAGGTTCAGACGGAGGTGCCCAGCGGGCGGCCCGGCCAGTCGGAGGGGACCGGGCGGCCGTGGAGGGCGGCGAGGGTGACCGGGATGTCGACCGGGGCGGCCGGGGTGTCGTCGGTGTGCGCGGGGACGAAGCCGGGGCCGAGCCCGGCCCAGTAGGACTCTCTGCGGTGCCAGCCGCTCTGCCAGGTCCGATGGACGTGACCGGCCCACTGCGGGTCGCCGAGCGGGAGGTAGCGCCAGTCGGCGGGTTCCAGGATCAGGTCGGGCGCCCCCGCGGTCGCCGTACCGGGGTACACCTCCTCGCGGGTCCGCACGGCGGCGAAGTACGGCCGTCCGGTGCGGGGGTTGACCATGTCCAGCAGCAGGCCGCGCACCTCGTCGCGGACCTGCTCGTACTCGCCCTGGCCGACCGTGCCGTACTTGTACCGGTCACGGACGTTGATGTTGATGCCGTGGGTGCCCTGGACGGCCTCGAAGGCGCGGGTGCCGGACCAGTCGATGCGGCCCTCGGCACCTGTGGCGAGGAGGCCGGCCTCGGCCAGGTGGTCGTTGATCGAACAGTAGGCGCGCAGCGGTCCGAAGCCGATCTCGGAGAAGGCCAGCACGTCGGTGTGATCGTCGCAGGCGGCGAGGGCGTCCTGGATCACCTGGTCGCATGTGCGGTACGCGGCGAACACCGCGCTGTCCCGCTCGTGCTCGGGGCCGAGTTCCAGTTCCTGCCAGTAGATGTGCGAAGTGCGGTCGATGCTGGTCAGGTTGACGATGACGACATCGGACTCGGGCAGCAGCGCGAGGGCGGCTCTGCCGCGCTGGCGGTCGGCCTCCAGCAACTGGGGCAGCAGCTGCTCGCGTGGCTGGCCGGTCCAGAAGATGGAGACGTCGTGCACGGGCCGGATGCCCTGCTTCGCCAGCCGGCGCTGCAGATCCCGCGGGTGGCAGGCGTGCAGGGTGGGGTACATGGGGTAGCTGATCAGCGCGCCGTCCATCGGCTCGACGGGATGGGTGCCGAAGAGACCGATACTGGCGAACCTGAGCCCGGCGAACGCCCGGTGGTGCCAGAGCAGCGGGTGGCGGCGGTCCTGGGAGCCGAGGACCTGCGGGGAGTACTCGGGGTCGTGGCAGGTCCAGTACGAGAAGAAGCCGTGGTCGGCGGCTCGCCTGCCGGTGAGCACACTGAGCAGGCCGGGCGGTTCGTAGGGGGTTCCCTCGGCGACGAGGCGGCCGCGCGCGCCCTCGCGGCGCAGCCGGGCGAAGCCGGGAAGAGCGCCCGCCTCGCACCAGCGGTCCAGCAGGACGGGAGCCGCGCCCTCAGTGATGATCACTATCGTCCGATGCTGCTTCGTCACCCAGTACTCCCTCGTCCAGCCGTACAGGGATAGCCGCTTGCGGGGTGGGAACGTTCATGGGCTGCGCTTCGGGCACCCGGCAGGCCAAGGGGGACGGGGCGTGCCGCACGTCCAGATGCCATGCCGACAGCACTGCACAGTACATGCGGATCCGGGCATCGTGTGCCCCGCCGCATGACGATGACCGAAAGGAATGCCTCCCCCGCCGTCGGCGGAAGGCCGCCATCGGGCGGCGACGTCCCGGGTTCCTCCCCCGACCGGCTGCCGGTGATGGGGGTTTCAGTCAACTGTGCCTGAGGGAGGGAACGCCGCCTTGACAGTGTTCGACGCCGGGTGACTACAGTGCGACTGTCCGTTCGCTTTCCCGATTTTCCGTCGGCCGCCGTTCCCGCGGAGCGCTCCTCTCAGCGTCCGCGGGCTTGTACGTCGTTCACGCCCTTCGCGGTCTCGGCCGGGCCGGTGCGCATGTCGCGGACCGGCGGCACGTTCGCCGCCTCCTCGGCACGGGGCCGGATCGTTCGACCACCGTCCGGCCGTCCATGGCGACTTCCCGGCCCGGGCGTCAGCCGTCGCATGTCCCGATCGATGTCCCTCACACCGGAAAGGACACGATATGACCGTGTTGGGCCTGGGTGGATCCGGGCACGACTGGGCCTCCTGCGCCACTGACGGCAGCCAGCTCGTCGCGGTGGACGAGGAACGGCTCATGCGCAGCAAGTACGGTCTGGGCGCGGATCTGCTGGCGGGCGTCAGCCGGCAGGCATGCCTGACGCAACTGGGCACCACCGCGGCCGAGGTGGAGCACGTGGTCGCCTGCGAGCTGGTACCCCGGCCCTTCTACCACTCCTTCCGGCGACGAGTCAGGGTGATCAACCATCATCTGGCCCACGCCTACAGCGCGTTCGGCGCCTCCGGCATGTCCCGTGCCGCGGTGCTGGTGTGCGACAACTCCGGCAGTCTCACGGTCGGCGACAAGTCGGGGACCGCCGCCCGGGAGGCGGAGACCATCAGCTTCTTCGTCGCCGACGAGCAGGGCATACGGCTGCTCGACCGGGTCAGCGGAGCACATGTGGTGGACGCCGGTTCGGAGAGCGCCTACTACCAGCCCGGTGAGACCGACAACTCGCTCGGGCATCTGTACCGCACCGCGAGCCTCGCCGTCGGGCTCGCCTACACCGGCCCCAAGGCCCGCTTCCCGGTCAGTGAGGACGGCAAGACCATGGGCCTCGCGCCGTACGGCGACGAACGGTTCGTCGACGACCTGGCGGAGCTGGTCACCCTGCTGCCCGGTGGCCACGTCAGCATCTCCGCGAGCAAGGTCTCGCATCTGCTGGGGCGGCTGGCGCGGGACGCCGACTTCGACACCCGGGCGGCCATCGCACGCGCCGCCCAGGAGGTGCTGGAGCGAGCCCTGGTGCACTGTGCCCGCGCGCTGCACGAGCGGACCGGGCTGACCGACCTGTGCATCGCGGGTGGCGTCGGCCTCAACAGCGTCGCCAACGGCCGGATCCTGAAGGAGACCCCGTTCGAGCGGCTCTTCGTCGTGCCCGCCGCGGGAGACAACGGCATCAGCCTCGGTTGCGCCTACTACGGGCTGCACGAGTTGGAGGGCGTGCCGATGGCGGAGCTGCCCGCCCTGAGGAACGCCTATCTGGGTCCCGAGTACCCGCGTGCCCGGGCCCGTGAGGCCGTGGCCGCCTCGGGGCTGCCCGCCCGCTTCCCCGAGGACCTCCCCGGTGAGGTCGCCGCGCTGCTGGCCGAGGGCCGGATCGTGGGCTGGTGGGACGGGCGCAGCGAGTTCGGTCCGCGGGCGCTCGGCCACCGCAGCATCTTCGCCGCCCCGTTCCCGGCGTCCGTGCGCGACCACCTCAACGAGAACGTCAAGTTCCGCGAGTGGTTCCGGCCGTACGCGCCGATCATCCGCGCCGAGCGCAGCAAGGAGTTCTTCGACCTCGGGCAGCCCTCGCCGTACATGCTGATAGTCACGGAGGTCACCCGTCCCGACGCCATCCCGGCGGCGACCCATGTGGACGGCACGGCCCGGCACCAGACGCTGGAGGAGCACCAGAACCCGGCGGTGTACCGGCTGTTGGGCGAGTTCGAGCGGCTGACCGGCTGCCCGGTGCTGCTCAACACCTCCTTCAATGTGGCGGGCCAGCCCATCGTGGAGACCCCGGAGGAGGCCGTCGAGGCCTTCGCGGCCATGAACCTCGACCATCTGGTCGTCGGCGACGCGTTGGTGAGCAAGTCCTGACAGGTCCTGAACGGAGGGGCTGCGGCCATGACCGTACTGGTCGTCGGGGGCGGGCCCACGGGACTGGCGACCGCGCTCTTCCTGGCCCGCGCCGGGGTCGCGGTGCGGCTCGTGGAACGCCGGCCCCACACCTCCACCCTGCCCCGAGCCACCCATGTCACGCGGCGAACCGTGGAGTTGCTGCGCGAGGCCGGGCTCCAGGAGGCGATGACGGCAGCCGGGTTCGAGGTGGTCGCCGGCGATGATCCGCGCGTGTTCACCGAGCCGGACCGGGTGCTGCCCCGCACGGTGATCGGCGTTTCCTCGCTGTCCGGTCTCGACGCCGCCGAGGTGCTGGAGACCGGGGAGGAGGAACTCGCCGTGCCGGGGCCGTGTCCCCCGCTCTGGTGCGGACAGGACCGCACGGAACCGCTGCTGCGCGAAGCCGCCGTACGGGCGGGCGCGGACGTCCGGTTCGGTCAGGAACTGAGCGGCCTGTCGGTGCGCGACGACGGTGTGGTGGCGCGGATCCGCCGCGCGGACGACCGTACGGAAACCGTGACCGCGCGGTACCTGGTCGCCGCGGACGGCGCACACGGATGGATACCCGAGGCCGTCGGCATCAGGCGCGGCGGCCTGGGCACGCTCGCGCACCGCACCAGCATTCTGTTCCGGGCCGATCTCACCCCGCTGCTGAAGGGCCGCCGCTTCTTCATGAGCATGATCGAGAACCCGGGGTTCAGCGGTGCGATCATGCAGCTCGACGCGGACCACCGATGGGCGGCGGCCGTGGAGAGCGAGGCCGTCGGCGACCCCGGCCGAAAGCCCGACCCCGGGCGCTGCCTGGAGCTGGTGCGGGCCGCGCTCGGGACCGACGACATCCCGGTGGAGCTGACGGCGACCTTCCACTGGCGGGCCCGGCACCGCATCGCGGAACGCTTTTCCGAAGGGCCCGTCTTCCTCGTCGGCGACGCCGCCCATCTGCATCCGCCCGCCGGCGGCTACGGTTCCAACGCGGGCATCCAGGACGCGCACAACCTGGCCTGGAAACTCGCCGCGGTGCTGCACGGCTGGGCCGGTCCCGCGCTGCTCGACAGCTACGACGCCGAACGCCGCCCGGTCGGCGCCGCGACCGCCGAACAGGCCCTGCTGCTCGACGGTGTCCCGGGCGAGCGGCTCGGCGCCGAGGTGCGCGATCCGCGGACCATCGTCATGGGCTACCACTACCGTTCGGCTGCGGTGATCGGCGGCGCGGCCGGCTCCGACGGCCCCTTTCCCGCCACCTTCGAGCTCTCCGGCGCGCCCGGCACCCGGCTGCCGCACCTGCCGCTCGTCCCCGGGCCGGACGGCGGCCCCGGGCAGGGTTCCGTCCTCGATCTGTGCGCGCCGACCGCCGCCGGCCCCCGGCTGCTCCTGCTCTGCAGCGACGGCAGCTGGCGGCGGACGGCGGCCGAGGTCGCCCGGGAGCTGAGGGTCCCGCTCACCGCCCGGATCCTGCGCCCTCCGGTGCCCTTCGCCCAGGTCTGCGGCACCGGCCCGGGCGGTGCCCTGCTGGTGCGGCCGGACGGCTTCGTGGCCTGGCGCTGCACCGCCGCCGCGCCCCCGGCCGGGGCCCGGCGGCACCATGTGCTGGCCACGGCCGTACGAAGGATCCTCCGCCCGGTCGCGGCCCGCACCGGTACCCGTCCCCTGACGTTGCGGAGCGGCCGATGAGACATCCGACCCCCTATTGCACCTGCTGGCCCGGTGGGACCGTGTGGCTCACCGGGCTGCCGAGTGCCGGCAAGTCGACCATTGCCAGGGAGCTGGCCCGCCTGCTGACGCCCCGGGGCCGCAGGGTGGAGATCCTCGACGGCGACGAGAACCGGGCTCTGCTCACCGCCGACCTGGGGTTCGGCCGGGAGGACCGGTTCGCCAACGTCCAGCGCGTCGGCCTCGTCGCGGAGGTCCTGGCCCGCAACGGCATCCTCGTCCTGGTGCCGGTGATCGCCCCCTACGCCGACGCCCGGGAGGCCGTCCGCAAGCGCCACGAGCAGTCCGGCACCCCCTATCTGGAGGTCCATGTCGCCACCCCGGTCCAGGTGTGCGCCGAGCGGGACGTGAAGGGACTGTACGCGCGTCAGGCGGCGGGCGACCTGACCGGGCTCACCGGCGTGGACGCTCCGTACGAGGCACCCGGCGCACCCGACCTCGCCGTCCCGGCCCACCGGCAGCGCCCGGAGGAGTCCGCCGCTCTGCTGCTCGGCCTGCTGAAGGAGCGGGGGCTCGCATGAACCACACGGACCAACTGGAGGCCGAGGCCGTCCACATCATCCGGGAGGCGGTCGGCGAGTGCGAGCGGCCGGTGCTGCTGTTCTCCGGCGGCAAGGACTCCGCCGTCGTGCTGCATCTCGCGCTGAAGGCCTTCGCCCCCGCGCCTGTGCCGTTTCCCCTGCTGCACGTGGACACCGGGCACAACTTCCCCGAGGTGATCGCCTACCGCGACCGGACGGTGGCCCGGTACGGGCTGCGGCTGCACGTGGCCTCGGTGCAGGAGCACATCGACAGCGGGGAGCTGACGGAACGCGCCGACGGGAGCCGCAACGCCCTGCAGAGCCCGTGCCTGCTGCACGCCATCGAGACCCATCGCTTCGACGCGGTGCTCGGCGGCGCGCGGCGCGACGAGGAGAAGTCCCGTGCGAAGGAACGGGTGTTCAGCCTGCGCGACGAGCTGGGCGGCTGGAATCCGCGGCGGCAGCGTCCCGAGCTGTGGGAGCTGTACAACGGCCGGCACGCCCCGGGCGAGCACATCCGGGTGTTCCCGCTGTCCAACTGGACGGAACTGGACGTCTGGCAGTACATCGGCCGGGAGGGCATCGAGCTGCCGGAGATCTACTTCGCCCACCGCCGCGAGGTGTTCCGGCGCAACGGCATGTGGCTCGCCGCCGGCGACTGGGGCGGGCCCAGGCGCGGTGAGCGCGTGGAGAAACGGCGGGTGCGCTACCGCACGGTCGGGGACATGTCGTGCACCGGGGCCGTCGACTCCGCGGCGACCACGGTGGCGGAGGTCGTCCGGGAAATCATGGCCTCCCCGCTGACCGAACGCGGCGCCTCCCGCGCCGACGACAAGGTCTCCGAGGCCGCCATGGAGGACCGCAAGCGGGAGGGGTACTTCTAGCCGTGCCGACCACCGCGCTTCCCCCTGACGCAGCGCCTCGCTCCACGGACACCGCGCTGCTGCGGTTCGCCCTCGCCGGCAGCGTGGACGACGGCAAGTCCACGCTCGCCGGGCGCCTTCTGTACGACTCCGCGAACGTCCTCGCCGACCAGCTCGCGGCGATCGACCGGGCCTCCGGCGGGGCCGGAGGCCCGGACCTCGCGCTGCTCACCGACGGACTGCGGGCCGAGCGCGAGCAGGGCATCACCATCGACGTGGCGCACCGCTACTTCGCCACGCCCCGGCGTCGGTTCGTCATGGCCGACACCCCGGGACACGCGCAGTACACCCGCAACACGGTCACCGGCGCGTCCACCGCCGACCTCATGGTGATCCTCGTCGACGTCCGCAACGGCGTCGTCGAGCAGACCCGCCGGCACGCCGCCGTGGCCGCGCTGCTGCGGATCCCGCACGTCGTTCTCGCCGTCAACAAGATGGACCTGGTCGGCTACAGGGAGGACGAGTTCCGCGCGGTCTCGCAGGAGTTCACCGGGATCGCGCGCAGACTGGGCATCCCGGAGACGACCGTGATCCCGTTGTCGGCCCTCCACGGCGACCAGGTCGTCACCCCTTCCGAACGGCTGTCCTGGTACGACGGCCCCTCGTTGCTGGACCACCTGGAGACCGTACCGCCGGCCCGGGAACCGGCCGGGGCGCCCGCCCGGTTCCCGGTCCAGTGCGTCATCCGGCCGCGCACCGCCCAGTACCCCGGCTACCGGGGCTACGCGGGCCGGATCGCCGCGGGCACGTTCCGCGTCGGTGACCGGGTGACCGTCCTGCCCGCGCGGTCGGCCACCACCGTCAGCGGCATCGACGCCCTCGGGGTACCGGTGGAGCGGGCCTCGGCGCCGCAGTCGGTCACGCTGCTGCTCGCCGACAGCCTCGACGTGGCGCGCGGCGACCTGATCGTGCCCGCCGGACAGGAACCACCGCTCACTCGCACCGTCGAGGCCACGGTCTGCCATCTGCACGAACACCCGCTGCGCCGGGGCGACCGAGTCCTGGTCAAGCACACCACGAGAACCGTGCGCGCCCTGATCGCCGACATCCCCGCTCGGCTCGCCCCGGGCCTGCTGGACGAGGAGCCGGCACCGGACCGGCTCGACGCGGGCGACATCGGACGCGTGGTGCTGCGCACGGCCGAACCCCTCGCTCCGGACGCCTACCGGGACTCCCGGCGCACTGGCTCATTACTGCTCATCGACCCGACCGATGGCAGTACGCTCGCCGCCTGCATGGCCGGCCCCGGGCCGGTGTGCCGTGCGGACGCCGCCGGCACCCGCACGGCGTGGGACGACGACGAAAAGGAAGGCCAGTGAACGACGCGAACCCGACGCACAGGGCGACTTCGGCCCCTCCGACCCCGGAAGACCTGCGGCGGCTCACCGAGAACGTCAAGGGCCCCGTGTTCCTCCCGGGCGAGCCCGGCTACGCCGAGCACACCGACGGCTTCGACCAGGCGGTCAGGCACCGGCCCGCGCTGGTCGTGGCCGTGGCGAACGCCGACGACGTGGTGACCTCGGTCCGCTTCGCCCGCGACCACGGGCTCGGCATCGCCGTCCAGGCCACCGGGCACGGTGCCAGCCTGCCCGCCGACGAGCACGCGGTGTACCTGTCCACCCGCGCCATGAAGGGCGTCCGGGTGGACCCAGAGCTGCGCACCGCCCGGCTCGAGGCCGGTGTGCTGTGGCAGGACGTCATCCCGCTCGCCGCCGAGCACGGGCTCGCCCCGCTGAACGGCTCGGCCCCCTTCGTCGGTGCCGTCTCCTACGTGCTGGGCGGCGGCATCGGTGTCCTCTCCCGGCGCTACGGCTATGCCGCCGACCACGTCCGGCGCATCGAGGTGGTCACCGCCGACGGCGAACTCCGCGTCGCCGATCAGGACGAGAATCCGGACCTGTTCTGGGCACTGCGCGGCGGCAAGGGCAACTTCGGCGTGGTGACCGCGATCGAGATCGAGCTGATGGACGTGGCCCGGCTGTACGGCGGCGGCCTGTGGTACCCGGCCGAGTCGGTGCGGGACGCGCTCCATCTGTACCGCACCTGGGTCACCGGAATGCCGGAGGAGATGGCCTCCTCCTTCTTCATGATGGACTGGCCGGACGCCGACGGCGTGCCCGAGGAGCTGCGCGGGCGCTTCGCCCTGCACCTGCGGCTGAGCTACATCGGCGACCCGGCGGAGGGAGAG
The DNA here is from genome assembly GCF_039525155.1 of Streptomyces thermoalcalitolerans. Classification (NCBI taxonomy): domain Bacteria; kingdom Bacillati; phylum Actinomycetota; class Actinomycetes; order Kitasatosporales; family Streptomycetaceae; genus Streptomyces; species Streptomyces thermoalcalitolerans. Next base: position 61,939 of record NZ_BAAAHG010000014.1, read on the forward strand.
CGCCTGATCCGGCCGCTGCGCGAGGTGGGACCGATCCTGCTGGACACGGTCACCGACATCCCGTACACACAGGTCGGCACCATCCACAACGACCCGCCGGTCGCGGGCTCCTACCACATCAACAACTTCCAGCTCAGCACGCTGGACGAGGAGACGGTCGAAGCGATCCTGGAGCTGGTCGGACCCGGTACGAAGAGCGCGGTCAGCCTGGAGGTCCGCAACCTCGGCGGCGCCCTGGCCCGCCCGCCGCGGGTGCCCAACGCGGTCGCGCACTTCCCCGAGGCCCGCTTCCAGGTGTACTCGGCCGGGGTCCTCGGCATCGGCGAGGACGAGGCGGTGTACGAGGGCCACGACCGGGTCGTGGCGACGCTCGCGCCGTGGGCGACCGGCACCCGCATGCTCAACTTCATGGCGGGCGTCGCCCACACCGACCCCGCCGATGTGCGGCAGGCGTACACGGCCGAGGCGTACGAGCGTCTGGTCGAGCTGAAGACGGCCTGGGACCCGGGCAACATGTTCCGCTTCAACCACAACATCCCGCCGCGGACGGCCAGGAACCAGAGGGTGCCGTCCGAATCGGGCCGGCTCCGGTGAGCAGTGCCCCGCAGCCGGGTCGAGCGGGGCCCGGTTCGTGCAGCTGCACGGCGGAGCAGAGGAGAAGGAGGAGAAAAGGCGGGAGAAGAGGCGGGAGAAGAGGCGGGAGGGAGGGCGGAGGAAGAAAGGGTGAGGAGGAAGCCGACGTGGAGCGTCGGCGCGTGACGACGCGGCGGAGGTACGCACCGAATCCGCGGCACACGGCACGATCCGCACGGCATCCCCCCGGCCTGCCTTTCCTCCGCCCCGCGCGGCCCGCTCCGTCCAGCCGATCACACCGACGAGCGATTGCGGAGATTGCCATGACCGAGCACGTCAGGACCGTGGACCAGAGCGTCAGCCGGCAGATGGTGGAGCTGCTGCAAGGGGCGTGGCGGGCGCGGGCCGTCCATGTCGCCGCCGAACTGGGCATCCCCGATCTGCTGGCCCGGGGCGAGCGTACGGTGGCCGACCTGGCCGAGCGCACCGGCACGCACGCACCGACCCTGGGCCGACTGCTGCGGGTGCTGAGCACGTTCGGAGTGTTCCGGCGGCTGCCGGACGGGCAGACCTATGCCCAGACGCCGCTGTCGGCCGTGCTGGTCACCGACCCGGGCAGTCCGGAGTCGACCGACGCCCGGTTCATGGCGGCGAACTGGCACTGGGCCGCGTGGGGCGACCTGCTGCACACGGTGCGCACCGGCGAGTCGTCCTTCGAAAAGGCGAACGGGATCTCCTTTTGGGAGCTGACCAAGAGCGACCCCGACGCCAAGCAGCGGTTCAACGCCGCGATGAGCGCGGTCTCGGAGGCGGAGAGCACCGGCATAGCCCGCGCCTACGACTTTCCGGCCGGGGCCCATGTGGTCGATGTCGCCGGCGGGCTCGGCAGTCTGCTGGCGGCGATCCTCACCGAGCATCCGACGGTCCGCGGCACCGTCCTGGAGCGTCCGGAGATCGTGCCGCTGGCCGAGGAACTCCTGGCGAAGGCCGGCGTCGACGGGCGGTACGAGACGGTCGCCGGAGACTTCTTCGAGGAGATACCGGCAGGCGCGGACGTGTACACGATCAAGCGCGCGCTGCACGACTGGGACGACGACACCATCGTGCGCATTCTGACCCGGATCCGGGAGGCCATGCGCCCCGGCGTACCGCTGCTGATCATGGAGAGCATGGTGGACGAGACCTCCGACCAGGAGGCGCTGTTACGGGGGCTGTTGCTGACGGTGCTGGTCGGCGGCCAGGACCGGCCCGAGTCGGACTACCGGGAACTGGCCGGGCGGGCGGGTCTCACGGTGCGGCGCAGCATCCCGGTCGGCGGCGATCTGCGGATTCTGGAGGCGGTCCGGGTCTGAGCGCCCGGGAGGCCGGCGCCCCGAACCGGACCTCTCGGTCCCGCAGGGGCGCCCCCGCTCAGCGGCGGGCCGTCTCCCGCGCCATCCTGCGGGGCCCCGGCCGCCGACGCCGCGCCGTGTCGGCGAGCAGCCGCCGCACCGCATGGTTGTCGGCGGGGTTGAGGTCGCTGCCGGGCGGCACGATCTCGTCGATCCGGTCGAGGATCTCGTCGTCCAGGACCGTCCCGGCACCGGCGAGCAGGTCGGTGAGCTGGTCCACGGTCCGGGGTCCGATGATCACCGAGGTCACGGCCGGGTGGGCCTGGACGAAGCCCAGAGCGAGATGGGTGAGCGGCATCCCGGCCTCCGCCGCCAGCGCGCGCAGTCGGCTCACCGCCCGTGCCTTGGCCGCGTTCGCGGGCACGGTGAGGTCGAACCGCTGTGGTTCCAGAACCGTACGGCCCTTCCCGGGTGTGGCGTCGCGGTCCGAGAGCCAGCCCGCGCTCAGCGGACCCCAGGCGAGGACGCCCATGCCGTGCCGCTGTGCGGTCGGCAGGACGTGCATCTCCACGCTCCGGCTGAGGATGGAGTACGCGGACTGCTCGGAGCGGAAGTGGACATGGCCGCGGCGCTCGGCGGTCCAGCGGGCCTCGACAATCTGGTCGGCGGGGAAGTTGGAGGTGCCGATCGTCCGGACTTTTCCCGCCCGCACCAGGTCCGACAGCGCGGAGAGCGTCTCGTCGATGTCGGTGTCGGGGTCGACTCCGTGCACCTGGTAGAGGTCGATGTGGTCGGTGCGGAGCCGGCGCAGGCTGCCCTCGACGGCCCGCATGATCCAACGCCGGGAGTTTCCGCGATGGTTGGGGTCCGGGCCCATGGGGCCGTGGAACTTGGTGGCGAGGACGACATCGTCGCGGCGGCCCCTGAGTGCTTCCCCGACGATCTCCTCGGTGCCGCCCTCGCCGTAGATGTCGGCGGTGTCCACCAGGTTGATCCCCGCGTCCAGGGCCATTCCGATGACCCTGTGTGCCTCCTGCCGGTCGGGGTTGCCCCAGGAACCGAACATCATGGTGCCCAGGGCCAGTTCGCTGACCGAGATCCCGCTGCCACCGAGGATGCGCCGTTCCATGCGTCCGTTCGTCCTCCGGTCGTCTCGACTGCTGATCGGGGCATGCCCGGCTACGGCCGTCCGGCGCGGGGCATGCCGGTGAGCGTGCGGACCACCTCGGCCTCCGGTACGTCCTGCACCAGTTCCACGCCGTCCGGCCCGTCGAGCACGAAACTCAGGCCGTGCGTCGCCTTCTTGTCGAGCCGCATCAGCGGGACGAGGGCCGCGGGGTCGAGGTCCGCGGGCAGGGCGTCGGGCAGTCCGTAGGCGCGCACGACCTCCTCGTGCTCGGCGACCCGGTCGGGGCCGATCCGTCCGAGGGCACCGGCCAGGCGCCCCGCGAACACGGTGCCGATCGCCACGCACTCGCCGTGCCGCAGCGCGTAGCCGGTGGCGCGCTCCAGCGCATGGCCGAGGGTGTGGCCGTAGTTGAGCGTGTGCCGCAGACCCGCGTCCCGTTCGTCCGCGGCCACCACAGAGGCCTTCAGACGGACACTCGCGGCGATCTGCTCGATGAGCGGAAGCCCGCGCAGGTCGCCGGCACCGATGAAGTGGCAGCGGGCGATCTCGCCGTAGCCGTTGCGCCACTCGCGCTCGGACAGGGTGCGCAGATAGTCGGTGTCGCAGAGGACCGCTGCGGGCTGCCAGTAGGCGCCGACGAGGTTCTTGCCCTGGGCGAGGTTCACCGCCGTCTTGCCGCCGACGCTCGCGTCGACCTGGGCGAGCAGGGTGGTGGGCAGATGGATCACGGGAACGCCGCGGTGGTACAGGGCAGCCGCGAGGCCCACGGTGTCGGTGGTGGTGCCGCCGCCGCAGGAGACCACCACATCGGTCCGGGTGAGCCCGAAGTCGGCGAACGCGCCGCACAGCCGTTCCACGGTGGCCAGTGTCTTGTTGTCCTCGCCGTCGGGCAGCGACAACTGCAGTGCCGGAACGCCCGGATCGGGAGCCTCGTCCACGGACCGGGCGGTGACGACGGCGGCCCGGCGTGCCCCGAGGTCCCGGACGAGCGGGGCAAGCAGTCCGCGGCTTCCGGGGCCGATGTGCACAGAGTAGGAGCGCGCTCCCAGTGACACGTCAATGCGCTGTACCTCAGCTGCGTGCCGTGTACGCGTCATGCGCTCTTTATACGCGCCCCGTCCGTCCCGCGCGAGGGTGCCTTCCGGTGCCGCCGGCCCGTCTCAGAGAAGGCCGGTCCGCCCCGCCGCCCAGTGGACCTGGGTCTTCACCGCGTAACGCGGCCAGGCCCGTTCACCGCACAGATGGCGCACCACGGCCCGGCAGGTGGTCGCCTCGCCCGCGACGTAGGCGACGCCCGGCTCGGGCGGCAGCCGCAGCCGCCGTACGGCCTCCAGCAGCACCCGCGACCCCACGGCGGAGGCGCGGCCCCGGTGCACCCAGGGAAGACCACGCAGACCGTGCGGGGCGGTGAACTCGCCGTCCGGACCGGTCGTCTCCAGCACCCCGCAGGCCGCCGCCTCCGCGGGCAGCGCGGCCAGCATGGTCAGCAGCGGTACCGCGCCGGTCTCCTCGCCGATGAAGACGTGGTAGCGGGCCCGGGGCTCCAGCGTGATCCGGTTGCGCGGCACGCCCACACGGGTCCGGTCCCCCGCCGCCGCGGAGAACGCCCACCGGCTGCCCGGGCCCCCCGGCTGGTGCCGTGCGATCCGCAGCGTCAGCGTGGCGCGCGACGGACTGTGCGTCCACACGGAGTACGTCCGCAGCCGCGGTACGCCGTCCGCGTCCGGCACCTCCAGCGGCAGATGCGCGCCCGGTTTGCTGCGCAGGACCGCGAGCGCGGGCCCCATGAGAGTCAGCTCCCGCATGTCCGGGGTGACCTCGCGCACCTCGGCGACCTTCACGTCGAGCATCCGGGTGTCATGGAACCGCCGCCCCTGCCCCGCGCCGCGCCGGGGCGTGCCGAAGAGACTCACCCGTTCCGCCCTCCTTGGTTCCCGCAGCCGGCCGGACCCTGCCGCCGCTCAGTATGCCGCCCGCGCACGAGGCCCCGTTGATTCCCCTGACGGCGCGTGGTTAGGGTTCCCGGGATTCGGGTGCACCGGGACCTGGCCCAAGGATGTCGGAGGGTTCGGTATGGCATCGGAACACCATCTCATCACCGGCAGTACCCGTCTGTTCGCCGTGATCGGGGATCCGGTCGAGCAGGTGCAGGCACCCTCGATGATGAACGCGCTGTTCGTCCGGCTCGGCATCGACGCGGTGCTGGTGCCGGTGCACGCCACACCGGCACGCCTCGCCACCGTGGTCCGGGGGCTGCAGAGCGCCGGGAACGTCGACGGGCTGCTCGTCACCGTGCCGCACAAGGGGGCCGTCCTGGACCTGGCCGACGAGGTGAGTCCCACGGCAGCGCTCAGCAATGGCGCGAATGCGATGCGCCGGGCCCCGGACGGCCGGTGGCAGGCCGACAACTTCGACGGCGAGGGCTTCGTACGGGGGTTGCGCGCGGCCGGGCACGAACCGGCGGGCCGGCATGTCTGGCTCGTCGGCGCGGGCGGGGCGGGCAGCGCCATCGCCGTCTCCCTGTTGTCGGCCGGTGCCGACCTGACGGTCACCGACAGGGACGAGCACCGGGTGCGCGCGCTTGCCGAGCGGTTGTCGCCGCGCTTCCCGGGCCGCCTCCGCGGCGCCGCGGGTCCCGTGACGGCGGATCTGGCGGTGAACGCGACCCCGCTGGGCATGCGCCCCGAGGATCCTCTCCCCTTCGACCCCGCGTTCCTTCCCGGCAGCGCGGTGGTGGCCGACATCGTGATGAAGCCCCGGCGCACGGCACTTCTGCGAACGGCGGAGGAACACGGTCTCGCCGTGCACTACGGTGCGGCGATGCTGACCCACCAACTGGACCTGTACGTGGACTTCTTCGGCCTCGGCAGGCGGCCCGCCCGGCCGGGGCACGAGGTGCGGCGGCAGCGCTCCGGCGCATAACGGCGCTCCTCACCTCCCTCTCTGCGGCGGCGTCCTGCTGGGCGGGACACAGGTCTCCCGGGGCCGCGGCGGAGCGCGGATGCCGCCGCGGCGGGAACGGAGCCGGGTCACAGGATGCCGAGCGAGCGCAGAGCACGGTGCTGCCCCGGTGTCGGCCTGACCGGGAAGTACAGGTAGCAGATGCCGCCGCTGCCGGAGACGACCTTGCCGGACGCGTTGTACCGCTTGGTCCTGAGCCAGATGTTCTCGAACTCCCGGCGCCGGTACACGCGCCGTACCGCCTCGTTGTCCGGTGAGGCCGGGTCGTTGGCCACCACGTCGCCGTCGGCGGTGAAGCCGACGACGGTCATCAGATGCCCGGCGGTGCCGTAACCGGCGCCGGTCAGCTCGCTCGCGAGGAAGGACTGGGAGGTGATGACCGGGATGCCGGCCGCGATCAGCGTCTCGAGGTCGGTGAGCGATCCGAGCCGGGTGACGACCCCCTGCAGGTCCTTGAAGGTGGCCGCGTAGGCGGCGTTGAACGGCCAGTTACCGCAGCCGGCGTACTGGTAGTCGTATGTGTACCGGGCGGCGTGGCAGATCTGCGGGTCGCTGAAGGACGGGTCGACCCAGGACAGTTGCCCGGGGGTGAGCCGGCCGCCCCAGTACTCGATGACCATCTGGGAGGAGGTGGGGCTGCACCAGGCCTCACCGCCGTTGTCGTACTCGGGGTACCGGCCGGCGTGGACCTCCTGCGAGTAGCGCGGGACGGGCAGCTCCCGGGCCGGGCCGGGTGTGGAGGCGGGGACGGTGAAGCGGTCGGGGATGTCCGAGCCCATGGCGCCGATCCGCCACACGGTGGGGGTGAGGGTGGTGCCGGGCCTGCGGTGGAGGGTGAGCCGCAGCCGGTACGAGACGAGGCGCAGCCCGGAGGCCGGGGCGTCCACGGCGAGGGTGTCCGTCCAGACGGTGCTGCGCCCGTCGCCCTGTCCGTCGACGGAGGTCCGCCTGATGTCCTGGTCACCGGCCGCCCAACGGCCCATCACATACCAGGGGGTGTCCGTGCCGTCGGAGTACGTGCCCCGCAGCTCGACCTGGAGCCAGGTCCCGGCCGGGGTGTGCGCGTTCCAGGAGGCGACCGCCTCGGTGGCCGGCACGGCGAGCCGGTGGACCGGTCCCGTCCATGTGGCGTACTCCCAGGTGGCGGTGGTGCCGGTGTGCGGGTCGGTGTAGTCGGTGGTGCCCACCGGCCGCGTCATCCTCAGACCGGGGCGGACGCCCGCGACGGCGTGTGTGCCGCGGGCCGTGCCGCTGAGCCAGTCGGTGTAGGTCGTCCAGGCGTGGTAGTCGACCGGGCGGGCCGGGGTGGTACGGGGACGGCCGCCGGCGGCCGGGGGTGCGGCGGCGGGTGTGTCCGTGGCGGCGACCGCCAAAGCGGCGTCTCCCGCCATCGCCGCGGCGACCGCGGCGGCCAGGACGGATCTGCGGGACGGCTGTTCGGCTCTGCTCATGGCTGGATGACCCCCAGGTGTCCGATGTCGGGGCGGGTCCGTGCACAGCTGTGCGCCCACTATGACCGCGATGCCCCTCTCCGGCCAGCACTCCGGCACGAGCCGTATCCGCCTTCATGGGTCTCCACCATGGGCACGAGCTGCCACGAGCTGCCACGGGCTCGAGGAGCCGTCCCGCCGCGGCTCGGGGGACGTCACCGGAATGCCTCGGAGGCGCATGCCTCCTTTGGGGGTCTTTGCATGGTCCGGTTATGTTCCGGGAGTGGCCGTTCACGCTCTCGCCGATCGTCTTCACCGCCTGCCGCCGTCCTGCGGGACCGTGCGGCTCATCGGCGTCGACGGGCACGCCGGATCCGGGAAGACCACGTTCGCCGGGAAGCTGGCGGCGGCCCTCGGGGAGGCGCCCGTGCTGCACCTGGACGACATCGCCAGTCACCGGGAGCTGTTCTCGTGGGACGGGCGGCTGCTGAGCGAGGTCGTCGAGCCGCTGCGGCGCGGGGTGACGGCGCACTACCGCCCGTACGACTGGCGGGCCCGGCGGTTCGGGCCGGCGCGCCCGCTGCCGCCGGCGCCGGTGGTCCTCGTCGAGGGCGTGGGGGCGGGACGGCGGGTGCTGCGCCCGTATCTGGCGCGGCTGCTGTGGATGGATCTGCCCCGCGAGGAGGCCTGGGCGCGGGGGCGGGCACGGGACGGGGAGGAGCAGAGGGAGTTCTGGTCCGGGTGGGTCGAGGCCGAGCGCCGGCACTTCGCCGAGGACCCCTCGCGTCCCTTCGCCGACCTTCTGGTGCGGCAGTCGGCACAGGGGTACGAGGTGCTTCCGGGGCCTGCCGGGACCGTTGGACCGGACCAGTTCGTCACCGACGGTAACGAATCGGCGTCAATGTGCTGTACCTGTGAAGATCGTCGCGCGTGAACTTCCCCGACTGTCTCAACTCCGCTTGACCCAAGGGCCGTACAGGACTTACGTTCTCACTGTGCGGCCGTCGAGGACCGCCGACAGACACGAAGCCCCCGGTTGTTCCCCCGTGATCGGGGGCTTCGTTCTGCCCTCCTGCCGTTTTCCGGACGCCGTCCGGCGCCATGTGATCACCCTCGGTCACCGCAGGGGACGCCCCCGGTCCGCCCCGCCCCGTCGAACGGCCCGTACGGCACTCTTCGGCGCGTGGCGGCCCCGCGGGTACGATGCCCTCGGTGCGACCTTCGGCCGGCCGCTCAGCACACGGCAACTCCGGTCCGCGGTACAGCAGTTCGACCACAGGAGGCCGTCCGGTGGATGCCGGGCGGGCGACCCTTGGGGGCACGGTTTGTGGGGGACGTGATGGACTTCGGCACACAGGGCCCCGACGCCCCGGCCGACCTCGCGTGGCTGCGAGGCGTGGACGCCTACACCATGGGCGCCTATGCACAGGCGGAGGAGGAGTTCCGCACCGCGGTGCGGCTGGACCCCGGGATGGCCGACGCCTGGCTCGGGCTGCACGCCCTGCGGGTGGACACGACGACCGCGCTGCTGCGGATGTTCCGGCACCGGGACCGTTTCGGCGAGCAGCGCGCCCGGCACCGCCGCACCCTCAACTCCTGGTACTGGCTGGGCTGGTGGGTGCAGCCCGTCCTCGAAAAGCCCCGTGATCTGCTGCTCGCGCACGCCTCGCACTGGCTGGACGGCCGCCATGTCCCCGAGCTGGACCGGGCGCTGGCCTGTCTGCCGCCGGTGGACACCGACCCCCAGGTCCGCTTTCTGCACGCCTGCCGCGCCTATCTCGTCAAGGACTGGGAGCAGCTGATCCGGCACACCGACCCGCTGCTCGACGACCCGCTGCTCGGCATCGAGGCCGGGCTGTTCGGCGGCATGGCCCGGGTCCGGATGGAGATGTACGGGCAGGCCGAGCCGCTGCTCGCGGCCGCGCTGATGCGCTGCCGCAGCGAGCAGCCGCAGCGCAAGGAGTTGCGGTACTGGCTGGCGCGGGCGCACGAGGGCACCGGGCGCAGCGCCGCCGCGCTCCCCCTGTACCGGGCGGTGCACCGGGTCGATCCGGCCTTCATGGACACCTCGGCACGGCTGGCGGCGATCGCCGAGAGCGACGGCTACGACGACGTGTCCGGGCTCTCCGCGGTCACGCTGACCGATGCCGGGCAGGAGGCGGTGGACGGTCCGGACACGCTGGACCCGCTCTTCGGCACGGAAGGGCGCGACCTGAAGCCGTCCGGTTCCGATCTGCTGTCGGCGGCCGATCCGGCGGTGCGCCGGCGGACCACGGGAGGCACGGGGACGCTGCCCTCGGGGCCGACCGATCCCGCGTTGCTCGAGGAAGCGCTTGCCGAACTCGAGCGCATGGTGGGGCTGGAGCCGGTGAAACGCCAGGTCAAGGCCCTGTCCGCGCAGTTGAACATGGCACGGCTGCGGGCCGAGCAGGGGTTGCCGGTGCAGCCGCCCAAACGTCACTTCGTCTTCTCCGGTCCCTCCGGCACCGGGAAGACCACCGTCGCCCGCATCCTCGGTCGTGTCTTCTACGCGCTCGGGCTGCTCGGCGGCGACCATCTGGTGGAGGCCCAGCGGGCCGATCTGGTCGGCGAGTACCTGGGGCAGACCGCCGTCAAGGCCAATGAACTCATCGACTCCGCCCTCGGGGGCGTCCTCTTCGTCGACGAGGCGTACTCGCTGTCCAACTCCGGTTACGGCAAGGGGGACGCCTACGGCGACGAGGCGTTGCAGGTGCTGCTCAAACGGGCCGAGGACAACCGTGATCAGCTGGTGGTGATACTCGCCGGCTACCCCGAGGGCATGGACCGGCTGCTCGCCGCCAACCCCGGGCTGTCGTCCCGCTTCACGACCCGGGTGGACTTCCCGTCGTACCGTCCCTCGGAGCTCACCGAGATCGGCAAGGTGCTCGCCGCGGAGAACGGCGACCTGTGGGACGAGGAGGCCCTGGAGGAACTGCGCTCGATCGCCGAGCACGTGGTCGAACAGGGGTGGATCGACGAACTCGGGAACGGGCGGTTCCTGCGGACGCTGTACGAGAAGAGCTGTGCGTACCGGGATCTGCGGCTGTCGACGTATCCGGGGAAGCTGTCCCGGGAGGACCTGGCGACGCTGCGGCTGCCGGACCTCATGCAGGCGTACGGGGAGGTTCTGTCGGGCCGGGGTCCTCAGGACCCGTCGGCGTTGTGACGGCCGCCGGCCCCGTCGCTCCGGGTGCCCCGGCCGGCTCCTCCGGGTGTCCCCGCAGGCTCCGGCGGGGGCACGGTGCCCCCGCCGGAGCCTGCGGCCGGGCGACTACGGCGCCAGTGCCTCCTTCGGCTCCCCGCTCCTCCCCGGCTCGGCCGGAGGTGTCTCCGCCGGCGTCCGGTGCGCGGGGTCCCGTACCTCGCCCACCAGGAGTTCCAGGACGTCCTCCAGGGCGACCAGGCCCAGCACCCGGCCGGAGGCGTCCGCCACCTGGGCCAGGTGGGTGGCCGCCCGGCGCATGACCGTCAGCGCGTCGTCGAGCGGCAGCTCGGCGCGCAGGGTGGTCATCGGGCGCCAGGTCCGCCGGGGCACGGCCTGGTCGAAGTCCTCCAGGTCCAGCACGTCCTTGACGTGGAGGTAGCCCAGGAAGGCTCCGTCGCCGTCGACGACCGGGAAGCGGGAGTAGCCGGTACGGGCGGTGAGCTCGACGACCTCGCCGGGGGTGACCGACGGGCCGACCGTCACCAGGGACTCGCGTTCCAGCAGGACGTCGGTCACCGGGCGGGAGCCCAGCTCCAGTGCGTCCTCCAGGCGCTCCTGCTCCTCGGGGTCCAGCAGTCCCGCCTGGCGGGAGTCCTCCACCAGCCGGTTGAGCTGCGCCCGGGTGAAGGCGGCCTCGAGCTCGTCCTTGGGCTCGACGCGGAACAGGCGCAGAACCCCCTCGGCGCAGGCGCCGAGCACGGTCGTGACCGGCCCGCACAGACGTGCGAAGGCGACCAGACCGGGGCCGAGCCACAGCGCGGTCCTCTCCGGTGCGGCCAGGGCGAGGTTCTTCGGCACCATCTCGCCGATGACGAGGTGGAGGAAGACCACGGCCACGAGGGCGATGACGAAGCCGAGCGGGTGGACCAGTCCGCCGGGCAGCCGCAGCCAGGTGAACACCGGCTCCAGCAGATGGGCCACCGTCGGTTCGGCGACCGCGCCCAGGGTCAGCGAGCAGACGGTGATGCCGAACTGGGCGGCGGCCATCATCTGCGGCAGCCGCTCCAGGCCGTGCAGCACCTGGCGGGCCCGTGCGGTGCCCAGCGGCTCGATCTGGCTGCGGCGGACGGAGACCAGGGCGAACTCGGCACCGACGAAGAAGCCGTTGGCGAGCACCAGCAGTACGGCGAAGACCAGATGGAGCACGCTCATCGGGCGGCCTCCGCCACGGCCGCGTCCGCGTCCTCCGCGGGGGCGGTACGGACCAGCCGTACCCGCTCCGCGCGATAGTGCCCGACCTGGTGCACGACCAGCTTCCAGCCGGGCAGCTCCGCCTGGTCGCCGGGGGCCGGGATACGGCCGAGCAGGTCGGCGACCAGACCCGCGACGGTCTCGTACGGACCCTCGGGCACATCCAGGCCGATGCGCTCGAGCAGGTCGACGCGGCAGCCGCCGTCGACGTCCCAGGCGGGCCGGCCGTCCTCCGGCGGGGCGGGGGCGAGCTCGGGCACATCCGTGGCGTCGTGCTCGTCGCGGACCTCGCCGACGAGTTCCTCGACGATGTCCTCCAGGGTGACGACGCCCGCCGTGCCGCCGTACTCGTCGACCACGACGGCGATGGGCTGCTCGCTGCGCAGCCGGGTGAGCAGCAGCCGCACCGACAGGGTCTCGGGGACCAGCAGCGCCGGGCGGGCGATACGGCTCACGGGGGTGCGCAGCCGTTCGTGCGCCGGCACCGCGAGGGCGTCCTTGAGGTGGACCATGCCGACGATCTCGTCGATCTTCCCGCGGTGGACGGGGAAGCGGGACAGGCCGGTGGCACGGGTGAGGTTGACCACGTCCTCGGCGGTCGCCGAGGCCTGCAGGGCACTGACCTTCACCCGGGGGGTCATGACGTGCTGTGCGGTCAGTTCGCCCAGGGACAGGGTGCGCACGAAGAGGTCCGCGGTGTCCGGTTCGAGGGCGCCGGCCCGGGCCGAGTGGCGGGCCAGCGAGACCAGCTCGTCGGGGGTGCGGGCGGAGGCCAGTTCCTCGGTGGGCTCGACGCCCAGGGTGCGCACCAGCCGGTTGGCGACCGCGTTCAGCGCGGCGATCACCGGGCGGAACAGACGTGAGAAGACGTACTGCGGGCCGGCCACGAAGCGCGCGACCTGCAGGGGGCGGGAGACCGCCCAGTTCTTGGGCACGAGTTCGCCGATCACCATCTGGACCGCCGAGGCCAGCAGCACACCGACGACCACGGCGGTTCCGGAGACGGCTCCGTCGGGTATGCCGACCGCCGTGAACGGCCCGTGCAGCAGCCGGGCCAGCGCCGGTTCGGCGAGCATGCCGACCACCAGGGAGGTGAGGGTGATGCCGAGCTGGGTGCCGGAGAGATGGAACGACAGTTCCTTGAGGCACGCGACGACCCGGCGGGCCCGCGAGTCGCCTTCGGCGGCGGCCTTCTCGACGTCCGGGCGCTCGACGGTCACCAGGCCGAACTCGGCCGCGACGAAGAAGCCGTTGGCCAGGATCAGCAGGAACGCCGCTGTCAGGAGCAGCAGGGGGATGATCACGATGCCGCCGCCTCCGCGTGTCCGCGCACCGCGGTCGAACGGTGGGCGCTATGTCGGCTGGGGGCGGCGCAGGTACTGCAGGACGATCCGTCCATTGCCGGAGGGAGTCACTCCTCGGGTAGCAGGAGCCCCTGGCACCGGGCGGCACTCAGGGGCGGAGGCACCGTGGACGACGCCTCCGCCCAACAGAATATTCAAGACAGGGCTCCCCGCATCAGAGCGGACGTCTCCCGGCTCGGTCCTGGGACTTCCTCTCAGCCCGGGGATTCCCTCTGAGACCGCTCGGGATCTAGGACCGCTCGGGGTCCGGGATGGACCGGGCCTCGACGAGCGCGCGCAGGGTGCGTGCGTCGGTGAGGGCCCGCTGCCTGGCGATGCCCGGCTGGATGGCGAGCACGGGCAGGCTGGTGCCGTCGCTGAGGTCCAGGAACACCCATGGGTCGCCGGGGCGCAGGTTCACCCGCAGGATCTCCGCCCAGGCCAGCCGGCGCCGGCTGATGATGTTGACGACGGTGACACCGGAGTCGTCGGCGACCGCCTTCGGCCGGGCGAGCAGGACCGGGACCCCGGCGAGCAGGGCCCCGGTGAAGATGAAGCTGAGGCGCTCGGGGGGACTGATCCGCTCCAGCAGCAGGGCGACGGCCGAGATCGCCGCGAACAGGGCGGTTGCGGCGGTGAGCAGGACGGCCCGGGTGCGGCCTGGCCGGAAGGTGACGGGCAGGGCGGGCAGGTCATCGGACAGATCAGACATCGCCGTGTACGCCTTTCATCGCTTTCGCCCTCTTCTGACCCTTCTGCCCCTTTTTGTCTCTTTTTTCTTTTTCGTCCGTCAGAGGCGGCAGGCGTGGATGGCCGTGGTCAGGATGGCGCGGGCGCCGATCCCGTACAGATCGTCCATGATCCGCTGGGCCTCGTCGGCCGGGACCATGGCGCGTACGGCGACCCAGCCCTCGTTGTGCAGCGGGGAGACGGTCGGGGACTCCAGGCCCGGGGTGAGCGCGACGGCCTTCTCCAGCTGCTCGACCCGGCAGTCGTAGTCCATCATCACGTACGTCCGGGCCACCAGGACGCCCTGGAGGCGGCGCAGGAACCTCTGCACCTCGGGCTCCTCGGCGTCCGCGCCGGTACGGCGGACGACGACCGCCTCCGACTTCATGATCGGTTCGCCGACGACCTCCAGGCCGGCGTTGCGCAGCGAGGTCCCGGTCTCGACGACGTCCGCGACGACCTCGGCGACGCCGAGTTCGATGGCGGTCTCGACGGCGCCGTCCAGGTGGACGATGGAGGCGTCGATGCCGGCGTCGGCGAGGTGCTTGGCGACGATGCCCTCGTAGGACGTGGCGACCGTCTTGCCGTTCAGGTCGGTGATGTCGTCGACGGTGCCGGGCTTGGCCGCGTAGCGGAAGGTGGAGCGGGCGAAGCCGAGCGGCAGGATCTCCTCGGCGCCCGCTCCGGAGTCGATGAGCAGGTCACGGCCGGTGATGCCGATGTCGAGACGGCCGGTGGCGACGTAGATCGCGATGTCGCGCGGACGGAGGTAGAAGAACTCGACCTCGTTGGCCGGGTCGACGATCCGCAGTTCCTTGGACTCGCGCCGCTGCCGGTAGCCGGCCTCATGCAGCATCTCCGCCGCAGGGCCGGCGAGTGAACCCTTGTTGGGGACGGCGATGCGCAGCATGAGGTCGGCTTCCTTCGTTCGTCGCGGTGCTTGTGCTGAATTGTGCAGGAGTGCGGGAACCGGTGTGAGACCGGTGCTCAGAGATGAGCGTAGACGTCGTCCAGGGAGATACCGCAGGCGACCATCATCACCTGAACGTGGTACAGCAGCTGCGAGATCTCCTCGGCGGCCGCCTCCTTGCCCTCGTACTCGGCGGCCATCCAGACCTCGGCGGCCTCCTCGACGACCTTCTTGCCGATGGCATGGACCCCCTTGCCGACGAGTTCGGCGGTGCGGGAGGTGGCGGGGTCACCGTGGGCGGCCTTGTGCTGAAGCTCGGCGAAGAGCTCCTCGAACGTCTTCTTGGACATGGTGATGCCCACCCTACGCGCTCCGGGCGGCGGCTCACCGCCAAGGTTCGGATACTGAACGGAGCGTGGCCGCGGTCGCCACCGCCGCGGTGACCGCCTCGTAGCCCTTGTCCTCGCTGGAGCCCTCGAGGCCCGCCCGGTCCAGGGCCTGCTCCTCGGTGTCGCAGGTGAGGACGCCGAAGCCGACGGGCACGCCGGTCTCGACCGCCACCTGGGTCAGCCCCTGGGTGACCCCCTGGCACACATAGTCGAAGTGGGGGGTGCCGCCGCGGATGACGACGCCGAGGGCGACGATCGCGTCGTAGCCGCGGCCGGCCAGCACCTTGGCCACCACCGGGAGCTCGAAGCTGCCGGGGACACGGAGCAGGGTCGGCTCGTCGATCCCCAGTTCGTGCAGGGCGCGCAGGGCGCCGTCCACCAGCCCGTCCATCACCTGCTCGTGCCACTGCGCCGCGATGACGGCGACCCTGAGGTCCCCGACGTTGCGGACGGACAGTTCCGGTGCACCCTTGCCGCTCACGTGTCTCCTCGGTGTTCGTGTGCTTACTGGTTGCCGCAGGTGGACACGGCGGTGGTGTCCAGCCACGGCAGATCGTGGCCCATCCGGTCCCGCTTGGTGCGCAGATAGCGGAGGTTGTGCTCGCCGGCCTGGACGGGCATCGGCTCCCGCCGGGTGACCTTCAGGCCGTGCCGGAGCAGGGCCTCGGTCTTGTCGGGGTTGTTGGTCATCAGGCGGACGCTCCTGACGCCGAGGTCCCGCAGGATCTGTGCGCCGGCGCCGTAGTCGCGGGCGTCGGCGGGCAGGCCGAGTTCGAGGTTGGCGTCGAGGGTGTCCCGGCCGCGTTCCTGGAGCTCGTAGGCGCGGAGCTTGGACATCAGGCCGATGCCGCGTCCCTCGTGGCCGCGCAGGTAGACCACCACTCCCCTGCCCTCGGCCTGGATGCGCCGCAGGGAGGCGTCCAGCTGGGGGCCGCAGTCGCAGCGCTGGGAGGTGAAGACGTCACCGGTCAGGCATTCGGAGTGGACACGGACCAGGACGTCCTCGCCCTCGCCGATCTCGCCGTGGACGAGGGCGACGTGCTCGACGCCGTCGGCGGCGGAGCGGTAGCCGTACGCCGTGAAGGTGCCGTGCGTGGTGGGCAGGTGGACCTCGGCCTCGCGGCGGACGAGGGGCTCGTGCGGGGACTCCTCCCGCTCCCGGGGGTGCCCCTGCTCGAGCGGTGAGGCCGGGAGCGGGGCGGGAGCCGAGAGCTCCCGGGAGCGGCGGTAGGCGATCAGGTCCTCGATGGAGATGATCGTCAGGCCGTGCTTGCGGGCGAAGACGATCAGCTCGGGCAGGCGGAGCATCCGGCCGTCCTCGCCGGCGATCTCCACGATCGCCCCGGCCGGGCGCAGCCCCGCGAGCCGGGCGAGGTCCACGGCGGCCTCGGTGTGGCCGTTGCGGACGAGCACCCCGCCGGGGCGGGCGCGCAGCGGGAAGACATGGCCGGGGCGGACGAAGTCGGCGGGCTCGGCGGTGCCGCTCGCCAGCAGCCGGAGGGTGGTGGCGCGGTCGGCGGCGGAGATGCCGGTGGTGACGCCGTGCTCGGCGGAGGCGTCGACGGAGACCGTGAACGCGGTCTTCATCGACTCGGTGTTCTCCTCCACCATCTGCGGCAGTCCGAGCCGGTCCAGCTCCTCGCCCTCCATGGGGGCGCAGATCAGGCCGCGGCACTCGCTCATCATGAAGGCGACGATCTCGGGGGTCACCTTCTCGGCGGCGACGACGAGGTCGCCCTCGTTCTCCCGGTCCTCGTCGTCGACGACCACGATCGGGCGGCCGGCCGCCATGTCGGCGATCGCCTGCTCGATCGGGTCGAGGGAGAGGTCCTCGACGTTGTCCGTGCTGCAGAGGACGGGTGCCGCGGTCATGCGGGCGCTCCTTCCAGGACCGGCTGCGCCTTCTCGCGGGTGCGCAGCCACCAGTCGCGCATGCCCCACAGGACGAGTGCGCCGTAGACGATGTAGACGAAGCCGGAGAAGGCGAAGCCGTTGGCGAAGTTGAGCGGGACGCCGACGGCGTCGACCAGGAGCCAGGCGAACCAGAACTCGACCATGCCGCGCGCCTGGGCGTACATGGCGATGAGTGTGCCGACGAAGATGTAGGCGTCGGGCCAGGGGTCCCAGGACAGCGACGGGTAGGCGTGGAACAGGCCGGAGACGGCGACGGTGCCGCCGGCGGCGGCGCCGAGCAGGACGGCCCGCTCGCGCCAGGTGGCGAACCGTACGGCGATGTGGCCGTCCTCCGCCCGGTTTCCGCCGCGGTTCCACTGCCACCAGCCGTAGACGGCGACGCTCATGACGATGATCTGCTTGCCGGCGCTGCCGGACAGATGGGCGGTGGCGAACGCGGTGAAGAGGATCAGGCCCGAGAGGAACTGGGTGGGCCAGGTCCAGAGGGAACGCCGCCAGCCGAACGCCAGGGCGATCAGGCCGATGACGTTGCCGATCATGTCCGACCACTTGATGTGCTGGCCGAGGACGGTGAAGGCCTCGGAGTTGAGCCAGTTCACCGTGCGACCCCCCGGGCCCGGTCACCGAGCAGCCGCTCGACGTACTTGGCGACGACGTCCACCTCGAGGTTGACCGGGTCGCCGGGCTGCTTGAAGCCCAGCGTGGTCAGCTCCAGGGTGGTGGGGATGAGGCTGACGGTGAAGTGCTCGTCGCCGGCCTCGACGACGGTGAGACTGATGCCGTCGACGGCGATGGAGCCCTTCTCGACGACATAGCGCGCGAGGTCCGCCGGGAGCGAGATCTTCACGATCTCCCAGTGCTCGGAGGGGGTGCGCTCCAGGATCGTGCCGGTGCCGTCGACGTGTCCCTGCACGATGTGGCCGCCCAGGCGGGCGCCCACCGCGGTGGGGCGTTCGAGGTTGACACGGGAGCCGACGGTGAGGGCCCCGAGGCTGGAGCGCTTGAGGGTCTCCGCCATGACGTCGGCGGTGAACTCGTCGCCCTCGTGCTCGACGACGGTGAGACAGACCCCGTTCACGGCGATGGAGTCGCCGTGCCGCGCACCCTGGGTCACGACGGGGCCGCGGAGCCGGAAACGGGCGGCGTCGCCGAGGTTCTCGACGGCGGTGACCTCGCCCAGCTCTTCGACGATTCCGGTGAACACTTCCCGGGTCCTCCTGCCTCTTCGGGCACGGACTCCGGGGCTGCCGACGACGGCAGACTGTGCGAACGAGAACACCCCAGGTGACACCGGACGGGGCCGCCCAAAAGGGCGAGCCCGGATACGGCGCCACGCACAGGTGCGTGCCCGCTCGCCGCGCACTGCCTCCCATCCGGACTTTGACCGTCGGTCCAGGAATTCCACCTGGTCAACCGTTCGCCGAAGCGACCGGGTCGCGGACTTTAACCGCCGGTTCGGAGTTTCACCGACCCCGGAGTGCGCTGTTACTGGTACAGGCCCAGTGTGCCACGCCTGATCGGCTTCCCCACAGGGGGGCGCTGTGGAGTGGCTCACAGGGCAAGGGAGCGGACGTCGTGCGGGCGTGGAGATCCGGCGGCGGGCAAGGGCCGTCGTCACCGCCGCCGGACCGGCTTGTACGGATGTCAGACACTAAGTGGACTAGACCAAGCAGTCAACTGGTGTGCGGCACAAGGATGTTGCTTCCAGGCGACCGGAACGCCCCATAAATGCTGGGGAGTTGGGGTGCAGGAGGCGGAGCGGGCCGGCTGCTCCTCTTTTCCCCCCGGTCTCTTCGCCTTTCCCCCCGGTCTCTTCGTTCTTCGTCGTCCTTCGTCGCGACAGGCTGCCCTTCGCCTCAACAGGCCGTGGCGAAGGGGACGTTCGAGAAGCACTGGCGACCGACAGGGGTGGGCGCGACGGGGACAGGGGGTTCGGTCCCGCCGGAATCCGGGGCGGACCCCCGGGTGGTCACCTCTTGGCCCGCCGGGGCGGACGGGCGGTCGGGCCGGATGACGCGAGCAGCTCGCTCTGGGCCCGTTCACGGGCCGTCAGCAGTGCTCCGCGCAGCACCGCCCCTCCGCCCAGGGAGCTCGCCCGCACCTTTGTGGGCAGGGGGGACAGTCTTGTGAGCCGCTCCTCCACACGCGTGGCGAGGGCGTCTCCGCCGGCCTGCCCCATCTCGCCGCCCAGGACCACGCACCCCGGGTCCAGGACGGCCACGACCGACGCGACCCCGAGGACGACGCGGTCGGCGAGGGCGTCGAGAAAACGCGCGGCCGGGGCCCCGCCGGTCCGGGACGCCTCCGCGACCACGGCGGCCCGCACCTGCTCCGCGGCGGCCGGCTCCCGGCCGTCCTCCCTCACCGGCAGGCCGTGTTCCGCCGCCAGTTCCGTCACCGCCGCCGCCCCCGCCAGCGAGTGGAATCCGCCCGCGCAGTCCATCGCCGAGGGCAGGCCGCCCGTGCCCGGGACGGGCAGGAAGCCGATCTCGCCCGCACCGCCGGAGGCCCCGCGGCGCAGGGCGCCGTCCAGGACCACGGCCGCGCCCGTGCCCTGGCCGAGCCACAGCAGGGCGAAGGTGTCCCGGTCCCGGGCGGCCCCCTCGCACTGCTCGGCCAGCGCGGCGAGGTTGGTCTCGTTCTCGACGGTGACGCGGGCGTGCGGCAGCCGTTCCTGCAGTGCGGCCACCAGCCGGCGGTGCCACCCGGGCAGGCTCGTGGAGTCCCGCAGCTCGCCCGTGACCGGGTCGACCAGGCCCGGGGCGCCGATGCCGACCGTGTGCAGCCGCCGCGCCCCCGCCTTCTCGGCCACCCGCTCCACCAGCGCGACCGCGTGCTCCACCGCGTCCCCGGTGCCGGTGTCCCCGCCGATCGGCACATGCGCCTCGGCCAGTTCCCGGCCCAGCAGATCGGCCACGGCCACCGTGACGCCCCCGGTGCGTACATCGAGGGCGGCGAGGTGGGCGCGGTCGGCGGCGATGCCGTACAACCGCGCGTTCGGGCCACGCCGTTGCTCCGTGGACTCCCCCACCACGGTGATCAGACCGGAGGCCGTCAGGCGTTCGACCAGATCGGCGACCGTCGGCCGGGACAGACCGGTGAGCTGCTTCAACTGCCCTGCCGTCAACGGCCCTTCCTGCTGCAGCAGCCGCAGGGCGAGCCGGTCGTTGATGGCCCGGGCGGTGCTCGGGGATGCGGGCATGCCGGGAATCCTCTCAGATCGGCGGGCGTCGGACGGCCGTGTGCCGACTTTCTATCAGGAAGGCTTCCTGATAGTTTTCGTCGGCGTGCTTCACGCAAGGGGGCGATGACGTACAACCGGGGAGGGGCCGGACAATGACTGCAGTGGGCCATCAGCAACGCGAAGTCCGGCACGCCCGGTACGCCGTCGCGGCCGTCTTCGCCGTGCACGGCGCCGTCACCGGTTCGTTCGCGACCCGTGTGCCGTGGATCCAGGAGCACGCCTCGGTCGGTCCGGGGCAGCTCGGGCTCGCGCTGGCGTTCCCCGCGGTCGGCGCCTCCTTCGCGATGCCGCTCGCGAGCGGCATCAGCCACCGCTTCGGCGCCCGCAATGCACTGCGCGGACTGATCGCCCTGTGGACGCTCTCCCTCGTCCTGCCCTCCCTGGCCCCGAACCTTCTCGCCCTGTGCCTCGGCCTGTTCGTCTACGGCGCCACGGCGGGCATGGCGGACGTCGCCATGAACGCCCTCGGAGTGGAGGTCGAGGACCGGCTCGGCCGCTCGATCATGTCCGGTCTGCACGGCATGTGGAGCGCGGGTGCCCTGGTCGGCTCGGCGGCCGGCACGCTCGCCGCGCACCTCGGCTCGGACGCCCGGCTGCACCACGCCCTGGCCGCCGCCGTGCTGACCGTCCTGGGGGTGGCCGCCTGCACCTGGGTCCTCGATCCGCGGCCCACCGGGGACGAGGGGCCGCCGCCGCGGTTCGCGCTGCCGCCGAGGTCGGCACTGCCGATCGGCGCGATCGGGTTCTGCGCGGTGTTCGCGGAGGGCGCGAGCCTGGACTGGTCGGCGGTGTACCTGCGGCACCAGCTGGAGACCTCGGCCGGTCTCGCGGCGGCCTGCACCACCGGCTTCGCACTCACCATGGCCGTCGCCCGGATCGCGGGCGACCGGGTGGTGGACCGGTTCGGCTCGGTGCGCACGGTGCGGGCGAGCGGCGTCCTGGCGGTCCTGGGCGGCCTGCTCATCGTCCTGGGGATCCATCCGGCCGTGGCGATGACCGGATTCGCGCTGATGGGCCTCGGCATCGCGGTCGTCGTACCGCTGTGCTTCGCCGCGGCCGGCCGCAGCGGGCCGAACCCCGGCCAGGCCATCGCCGGTGTCGCGACCCTCACCTACACCTCGGGGCTGATCGCTCCGAGCGCGATCGGCGGACTGGCCCAGGTGACCAGCCTCACGGTCTCCTTCGCCCTGGTCACGCTGCTGGCCTGCGGTCTCGCCGCTTTCGCCGGGGTGCTCAGGGCGGGCGACCGCAGCCGGCCGAAGGTCGGTCCCGCGACGGACGCGGCGGTCCCCGGCCCGCGGCCCTGACCTTCCGGCACCAAGGCCGCGCAGCCCGGCCAGGACGCGAGGACGGAGAACTCTCCGGTCACGGGCTCTCCGGCCCCGGGCTCTCCGGCCCCGGACTCTCCGGCACTCCCGGCAGAAGCCCTTCTTCCGGCAGAAGCCCTTAGGGCACCCCCGGCAGAAACCTTTCGGGCACCCCCTGACAATGGTCCGGACAGTCCGCAAAGAGCAAGAAAGCGAAACCCACCATGGATCTCGGCGTGCGCTGGAAGCTGCACGGTGACGGCCGGACACCCGCTCCCGGTGCGGTCGTCCGGCCCGACGAACGGCTCTCCTGGCCCCGCACCGCAGGACTCGGCGCCCAGCACGTCGTGGCCATGTTCGGTGCGTCCTTCGTCGCCCCGGTGCTGATGGGCCTCGACCCCAACCTCGCGATCATGATGTCGGGTGTCGCGACCGTGATCTTCCTGCTCGCCACCCGCGGCCGGATCCCCAGCTATCTGGGCTGCTCGCTGTCGTTCGTGGGCGCCGCCGCGGTCATCCGGGCACAGGGCGGCACGAGTGCGACCGTGACCGGCGCGGTCTTCGTCGTCGGCGTCGCGATGTTCCTGGCGGGTCTTGCCGTGCAGCGCTTCGGGGCGCGGATCATCCACGCCGCGATGCCGCCGATCGTCACGGGCGCGGTCGTCATGCTGATCGGCTTCAACCTGGCTCCGGTGACCGCCACCACCTACTGGCCGCAGGACCAGTGGACGGCCCTGCTGGTGATGCTGTTCACCGGGCTGGCCGTCGTCTGTCTGCGCGGCTTCTGGTCCCGCGTCGCGATCTTCCTCGGGCTGGTCTTCGGCTACGGCATCTCCTGGGCCTTCGACCGGATCTTCGGCAAGATCCACTCGGTGGACGCGAGCGGAAAGGTCACCGACCACTGGCGCCTGGACCTCTCCGGCGTCGGCGAGGCCGACTGGATCGGACTGCCGTCCTTCCACGGCCCCTCCTTCGAGTGGTCGGCGATCCTGGTCGCACTGCCCATCGTCATCGCGCTCATCGCCGAGAACACCGGGCATGTGAAGGCGGTCGGCGAGATGACCGGCGACCCGCTGGACGACAAGCTCGGCACCGCGATCTCGGCGGACGGTGCCGCCTCCATGCTGTCGACGGCCGTGGGCGGTCCGCCCAACACCACGTACTCCGAGAACATCGGCGTCATGGCCGCGACCCGTGTCTACTCCACCGCCGCGTACTGGGCCGCCGCCGGCTTCGCGCTGCTGTTCGGCATCTGTCCCAAGTTCGGGGCGATCGTGGCCGCGATCCCGGGCGGTGTCCTCGGCGGCATCACCGTCATCCTGTACGGCTTGATCGGGCTGCTCGGCGCGCAGATCTGGATCAACGCCAAGGTCGATCTGCGCAATCCGCTGAACCTGGTGCCGGCGGCGGCGGGCATCATCATCGGTGTCGGCAACGTCACCATGAAGTTCACCGACACCTTCTCCCTCAGCGGCATCGCGCTCGGCACCCTGGTGGTCATCATCGGCTACCACACGCTGCGCGTGTTCGCCCCCGCCCACCTCAAGAAGCAGGAGCCGCTGCTGGACGAGGGCACGTCGTCCTACAGCGAAGGCGGCGAAAACAGCGAGGACGGCAAGGACAGCAAGGCGGCCGAGGGGGTGCGGCGCGCCGAGCCGTAGGCGTACGGCGGCGTGCGCGTCCCCCGAACCGCCCCGGGCCGTCCGGCTCCCGGCGGCTCCGCCGACGGAACAGGCCCTCGGTCCGCGCCTTGCCCGGGGCCAGGGCGGCCGAGGGCCAAAGAGGCCGAACAGGCAGGGACCCGGTCCGGTACCGCCCCTGTCCGTCCGGTACCACCCCCTCCCCCCCTGTGGCCCGCCCCCGTACCCGTGCACCCGTCTCGTGCGAAGGGTCCGGTGTTCCCCCGTTCCGGGGAAGCACCGGTCCTGTGGGCACCCGGCTCGGTCTCGTCCTGGGACCCTGCCCTCATGGGGCAATCGGTACAACTCACCCATGACCCGGTCGCCGTGGACACAGTCGTCGCCCGGATGCGCGACCTGGCCGCCACGCTGCCCGAGCGTGACGGGATCGCGGTCTTCAACCGCGTCTACCTCGGTGTCGTCGAGACGGCCGGCCGGCGCCCGACGGCACACCGGGCCGGCGGCCCTCGGTCCCGCGCCGCACTGGAGGTGCACCTCGCCGAGCGGTACCTGACCGCCGTGGACACGGCGGCCGAGGGACGTCGGGCACCGGCCTGCTGGCGACCGCTGCTGGAGTTCCGCCGCCATCCCGGCCTGCGCCCCGCGCAGTTCGCGCTGGCGGGCGTCAACGCCCACATCGGGCACGACCTGGTGCTCGCCGTGGTGGACACCTGCCGTACGCTGCGGTGCGAACCGGCCGACGTGGAAGGCGCGTTCCACCGTGCGGGCGACCTCCTCCTGGCGCTGGAGGAGCGGATTCGCGAGGAGCTGATGCCGGGCCCCGATCTGCTCCGGATCGCCGACCCGCTCACCCATCTGCTCGGTGCGTGGAGCCTGGAACGGGCGCGGGAGGCCGCCTGGTCGGCGGCACGCTCGCTGTGGGCGCTGCGCCGGCTGCCCGACCTGGCCGAGGAGTTCGCCCAGCGGCTGGACGCGGCGGTCGGCCTCGCCGGCCGGATGATGCTCACCCCGCTGCCGGCCTGACCGGGGCATC
Source organism: Streptomyces thermoalcalitolerans (assembly GCF_039525155.1). Lineage (NCBI taxonomy): Bacteria > Bacillati > Actinomycetota > Actinomycetes > Kitasatosporales > Streptomycetaceae > Streptomyces > Streptomyces thermoalcalitolerans. The sequence continues at coordinate 86,289 of NZ_BAAAHG010000014.1, forward strand.
CTCCCCGGATCTCCCTGAACCCGGACCTCCCCCGAACCCCTTCGTGCGCCCGGCGCGTTGTGCTCCCGGCCGGCTTGTCGCCCCGAGGTACCGGCGATCACAAGGACCGGGGACCCTCGCCGCCCCCGGTGGACGACAAGGCGCGGGCGGCCGGGTCCGGCCGCCCGCGCGGGGCCCTCAGTCCTCGGGGAGCTCGACGGGCGCGATCTCGTCGTAGACGTCGCCCGGGCCGGGGTTGGCCGGGTCGGTGCTGCCGCCGAGGTGGTGCATGACGCCCCAGACCGCGTTCAGCGCGGTCTGGACGGCGCCCTCGGCCCAGCCGGCCGTCCAGGAGATGTCGTCGCCGGCCAGGAAGATGCCCCGCTTGTCCTCGGGCAGCCGGTCCTGCATGAAGTGGGTGAACAGGCGCCGCTGGTAGCGGTAGTGGCCGGGCAGGTTGGCCTTGAACGCGCCCATGAACCAGGGCTCGTTCTCCCAGGAGACGGTCACCGGGTTGCCGATGATGTGCTTCCTGATGTCGACCTTCGGGTAGATCTCCGACAGCGACTTCAGCATCACCTCCATCCGCTCCTCGGCGGACAGCGGCAGCCACTTGAGGCTGTCGTCGCACCAGGTGTACGACAGGCACATCACGGCGGGCCGGTCCGGGCCGTTGTCGAGGAGGTAGGTGCCGCGGGTCATGCGGTCGGTGAGCGTCATCGACATGACGTCCCGTCCGGTCGGGTTCCCCTGGTCGTCGACGGCCTTGTCGAGCCAGAACGGACGGTCGACGGGGACGAAGAGCTTGCTGGACTCCATGTAGTGGGTGCGCTCGATCGCCGTCCAGTGGTCGATCGGGAAGAGATCCTCGTCGCACTGGATCCTGGACAGCAGCAGCCAGGACTGGGCGGTGAAGATCGCCGCCTTGTAGGTGCGGATGTCGCCGCCGGCGTCCGTCACGGTGATCCGGTTGCCCGCGGTGCGGTGCAGCCGGGTGACGGCCGGACGCGGCCGGCCGTCGGGGTGCAGGGACTTCACCGAGGTGCCGTGCGGCCAGTGCACGATCTTCTCCGGCTCGCGTTCCCAGAGCCTGAGCGGCAGTTGCTGGGAGCCGCCGACGATGCTGCGGTGGTGGTTGTCGGCCTCGGTGTAGACCACGCGCAGGATCTCCAGGATGGAGTTGGGGAAGTCGGTGTCCCAGCCGCCGGTGCCGAAGCCGACCTGGCCGAAGATCTCCCGGTGCCGGAAGGACCGGAAGGCCCTGGAGTCGCACAGGAACCCGTAGAAGGTCTGGTTGTCGAGCTTCTCGACCAGCCGGGACCAGATCCGGCGGATGGTCGGCACGTCCCGTTCCCGGATGGCGCGGTTCATCGCGGAGAAGTCGGCGTCCTCCTCCAGGCACCTGTTCCAGGCGTCGGCCACGTCCCGGTAGACCTGCGGCAGGTCGTCGATGGTCTCGGCGTAGTGCGTCTCGCCCTTGAGGTCGATGACGGTCGACGGGGTCGCCTCGGACAGCGGGTTGGGGAAGGGCCGCATCTCAAGGCCCACCAGGTCGATGTAGTGCTGCAGGGCGGTGGAGGACGGCGGGAAGCGCATGGCGCCCATCTCGGCGGTCAGCGACTCGTCGCAGCCCTCGAAGCCGACGGTGCGCAGCCGGCCGCCGATCCGGTCGGCCTCGTAGACGACGGGCTTGAGGCCCATCTTCATCAGCTCGTGGGCGGCGACGATGCCGGACAGACCGCCGCCGATGATCGCGACCTCGGTGCCGTGCTCGGTGGCGGGGATCTGGCCGAGGCCCGCCGGATGGGCGAGGAAGTCGTCGTACGCGTAGGGAAAGTCCGGGCCGAACATGGTGATCGGCGGCTGCTGCTCGTCTGCGTGCTCGACGGCGTTGGGCACCGTGGACGTCATGGGGTACGGACTCCTTGCAGGGAACGTGGGGTGAGGAAAGGTCCGGAAGAGGTAGGGAAAGGAAGGATCCGGAAGGTCAGAGGAGGGACCCGTACAGGCCGGGGCGGCGGCTCTTGAGGTACGGGTTGGTCTCGCGGGAGGCGGCGAGAAGGGCGGGGTCGGCGTCGGCGACGACCAGTTCCTCGGTCCGGCCGGCGCGGGCGCGGGCGACTCCGTCGGGGCCGGCGAGCACGGAGAGTCCGGCGAACTCGAACTCGGCCTCGGTCCCCACCCGGTTGACGTAGGCGATGTACAGCTGGTTCTCGAAGGCGCGCACCGGCACAAGGGCCTCGGCGACGAACTGGAACGGGTGCATCAGCGCCGTCGGGACGACGAGGAGGTCGGTGCCGGCCAGCGCATGGGCACGCACGGTCTCCGGGAACTCCACGTCGTAGCAGACGACCAGACCGACGGTCAGACCGCCCAGCTCCGCCTGGACGACCGGCTGCTCGCCCGGGGTGAACTGCTCGCACTCGAAACCGCCGTACAGGTGGGTCTTGCGGTAGTTGGCGAGACGGGTGCCGTCGGCGGAGATCAGCTGGACGGAGTTGTGGACCGCCTCGCCGTCCCGCTCGGGGTAGCTGTAGGCGATGGCCAGGCCGTGCCGGACGGCCGTCTGTGCGACGGTGTGCGCCCAGTCGCCGTCGGCGGGCTGGGCCAGGCGGCCGATGTCGTCGCCGATCGCGTACCCGGTCACGAACATCTCCGAGGTCGCCAGCAGCCCGGCGCCCGCGGCGGCGGCGCGGCCGGCGGCGGCGTCGAGGACCTCGAGGTTCTCGGCGGCGCGGCCGGGCAGGCCGGAGCTCTGGAGCAGGGCGGTACGCATGGGCGATCCTCACCGGTACGGGGGGTTTCGGGGGGTTGACTAGACTGTATGATCAGCGGCTTCAGGCGGACAAGCCTGAGCCGTTGCGCACCGATGAGCGGTTCATTGCGTGAATTCAGGGATGTGCGGCGATTCGTTGCACAGCAGCGGTACGGCGCCTTCGAGGTCACAGTTCCCGCAGGCGTTCCACGATCTCCTGGAGCAGTACGGGGTCGGTCTCCGGGACGTCCGGCCGAAGCCGCCGGGGCGCGTCGATGCGGACGAGTCCGGCCTCGGCGAGATCGCCGAGCAGCACCCGTACGACCGTCAGCGGCAGGTCGGCGTCGGCGGCCAGTTCCACGACGGGCCGGGGGCCGTGGCGCAGGAGGCCGAGCAGGCGGGCGCGGGCATGGTCGACACCCGGCCCGCCCCCGTCCGGGTGCACGGCGGTGACCTGGGACATCAGGTCGATGGTGTGCCGGTCCGAGGGGCGGGTGCGGCCCCCTGTGACGGTGTAGGGGCGCACCATGGCCCCGGTCTCGTCCTCGTACCAGTGGTCGTCGCTCACGGCCGCATCAGGGGTCGCCGACGTCCCCGGCCGAGCGTGCGGCGGCGTTCATGTGACGGCCGACGCGGCGCACCAGCAGGGCCATCTCGTGGGCCAGCTGTCCGACGTCGGTCTGTGCGTCGCTGAGCACGGCCAGGCGGCTGCCGTCGCCCGCCGGGGTGATGAAGAGGTAGCCGTCGTCGAGCATCACCATGGTCTGCCGCACCTCTCCGGCCTTGAACCGCTCCCCCACCGAGCGGGCCAGGCCGTGGAAGCCGGAGCAGACCGCGGCGAGGTGTTCGATGTCCCGCCGGCGCATGCCCTCCGAGCAGCTCAGCAAAAGGCCGTCCGCGGTCAGCAGCACGGCCTGGCGTACGTGGTCGGTCCTGGCCACCAGGTCGTCGAGGAGCCAGTCGAGACCGGTGCCGGGCTGCTGGGGGTCCTCGGCGGGGGCCTGCGGGTTCTCGTCAGGGTGCATGGTCGGTCTCCGTCCCTTCCTCGGTGTGCTGTGCGGGGGCGGCGTCCACGGGAAGGCCCCTGCGGCCGCGGTCGAGTCCGCGCTGGAAGGCCCCGAAGACGGCCCGTATCTCCTCGGCGCTGATCTCGCGGCCGGCGGGCTCGTCGGCGGCGGGGGCTTTTGCGGGCGGCTCGGGTGCGGGGGGCTTGCGGCGGACGCGGGTGGGCAGCGGGGCCAGGGCGGCGGGGTCGTCCGGCCGGGGTGCGTCCTTCTCGAGCGTGGCCGCGGTCGCCGTCTTCCGGGAGGGCAGGGACTGCACCGGTTCCGTACGGGTCTGCTCGGCGGGCTGTGGCCGTGGGGGCGGCCCGGGTTCCGGCTCCACCTCGGCCAGCACCGTCTGCGGCAGGAGCACCACGGCCGTCGTGCCGCCGTACGGGGAGCGGGTGAGGGTGACCTGGATGCCGTGCCGGGCGGCGAGCCGGCCCACGACGTACAGGCCGAGCCGTTCGTGCCGGGTGGGGTCGAAGTCGTCGGGGCGGGTGAGGGTGAGGTGGGCGTCCTGGAGCTGGTCGTCGTCCAGGCCGAGGCCCCGGTCGTCGATCTCCAGCACGAATCCGCCGGGCGCCCGGCCGGTGCGCAGGGTGACGTGCGTGTGCGGCGGCGAGAACACCGTGGCGTTCTCCAGGAGTTCGGCGATCAGGTGCACCACGTCGGCGACGGCGTCCGCGGTGATGCCCACCGGGGGCATCGGCGAGATCTCCACGCGCGCGTAGTCCTCGATCTCGCTCACCGCGGAGGACACCACGTCGGCGATCGGCACGGGCCGGCGCCATGTGCGGCCGGGGGCGGCTCCGGAGAGGATGATCAGGCTCTCCGCGTGGCGCCGCATCCGGGTGGTCAGATGGTCGATCCGGAACAGCGCCTCGAGGGCGTCCGGGTCGTCGGTGCGCCGTTCCAGGGTGTCGACGAGTTTGAGCTGACGGTGCACCAGCGCCTGGTTGCGGCGCGCGATGTTGAGCAGGACGGCGAACTGGCCGCGGCGCAGACCGGCCTGCTTGACGGCGGCCTCGATCGCGGCGAGCCGGGCGGTGTTGAAGGAGCGGGCGACCTGGCCGATCTCGTCGGGCCGTGATTCGAGGTCGGTGAGCGGCGGTGCCTCGGCGGCCGCGTCCACCTTCTCGCCCGCGCTCAACCGGGCCATCACATCGGGCAGTTGGCTGGTGGTCAGCAGGTCGGCGGCGTCCCGCAGCGTCTCCAGGCGGCGCGAGATCCGCCGGGCGCCGCGCACCGTGAGCCACAGCGACAGTCCCACGGCGGCGAGTCCGAGCACGCCGACCACGGTGGCCCTGATCAGCTCCTGGTAGGCGAATACGCGCCCGCGCGCGGCGGCGTTCTTGGCCGACTGGGTGCACAGCTCCATGTAGCGCTTGACGGCCCGGTCGGTGGTGGTCCGCCAGGAGTCCGCGGCGACGGCCCGGCCCGCGCCCGACGCTCCGGCCCGCAGCAGGGCGTCCTCGCCCCGGATGAGGGCCCGGTGCACGTCCCCGCGCCGGAACTCCTCGAACAGGGCCCGTGAGTCACCGGGCAGTGCGGGCACATACGTCCGCTCGAAGACCCGGCGGTCCTCGATGGTGGCGGTGAGCATGTCGTACTGTGCATCGGTCAGGGTGCCGGCGGCCCGTGCCCCGGCGACGATCGCGTCCTCGCGGGAGACGAACTCCCTGACCCGCACCAGTTCGATGATGACCTGGGCCTCCCGCGCGAGCTGGCCGGCCTGCAGGGCGGTGAGCGAGGACTGGACCGAGAAGCCGGGCTCGATCAGGGTGTCGTACTCGGTCACGGCCCGGTCCCAGGTCAGACGCCGGGCCAGGACGCGGTCGCGCAGGTTCTCCAGCCGGTCGGTGACGGTCAGCATGTCGTCGAGGACCTGCCGCTGCCGGGCGGTGAGCCGGCTGCGGTCACCGCCGCGGATCGCGTCGCGCATCGCCGTCACGGCCCGGTCGGTGCGCCGCTGCTGCCGGAGCAGGTCGACGGTGGCTCCCGTGCGCGCACTGCCGCCCAAGTAGGCGGCGGTGAGCCGTCGTTCGATCTGGATCTGTCCGATCGCCGTATCCACGGGGGTGCCGAAGTCCTCGTACACTCCTTGGAGTCGGATCAGCGCGCGCAGGTCACCGGTGACCGACACCATGGCGAAGCTCCACAGCGCCATCATCGCGACCGCCGGGGCGAGCGCGAGCGCCACGATCCTGGCACGGATGGTGATGAGACGACTGATGGGCCAGCGCATGGCCTCCCCAGGACGACGGGACGGTCGCACGGCGGGACGGCACGCGGTGGCCGTCACCGGCACCGCCCTCGCGTGTTACCGCCGGGTAAATGAGTGCCGGAGACCTTACCGATCGCTTGCCGGTACCGCAATGGTTACCTGAAGTAACTCGCAGCACAGCAGGCTTTGTTCGCGCGGGGACACGCGCCGCGCGACCGGTCGGGAGGGTGCCGTGCGGCCCGGGACGCCGGGGTGCGGTGCGGCCGTACGGGCCCTGCTCCGTCCGAGGAGCGGCCCCGGCTGCCCTGCCGCGCCAAAGGGCCAAAGGGGCGCAGGGCCTCCCCGGCGTCTTCGTCCGCTCCCGCCGGCCGGGGTACCGGGTGTGCGCACCGGCGGCCTCCGGCCGCGGGCGCTCGTGAGAACGGCGGGGCGGATCATCTGGGCGCGCCGGAGGAGAACCGGCGCAGCAGCGGGGAGAGCACCAGAACGGACTTGGTCCGCTCCACGAACGGCTCACCGGCGATCCGCTCCAGGACTCGTTCGAAGTGCCGCATGTCGGCGGCGAAGACCTGGGCGATCGCGTCCGCCTCCCCGGTGACGGTGGAGGCGGACACGACCTCCGGGTAGCGCTCCAGGCCGCGCTGGATGGTCTCCGGCGAGGTGTTGCCGCGGCAGTAGATCTCCACAAACCCCTCCGTCTGCCAGCCGAGCGCCGCCGGGTCGACCCGGACGGTGAAGCCGGTGATGGCTCCGGTCGCTCGCAGCCGGTCCACGCGCCGCTTGACGGCGGGCGCGGACAGGCCGACCAGTTGCCCGATGTCCGCATAGGAGCGTCGGGCGTCCTCGGCGAGGGCGTGCACGATGCGTTCGTCGAGATCGTTCAGCACGGGTTGTCGGTCACTTCTTCGGGCCGGGTCGGTTCTCTGCCGTCGCGGGGCTCGCAGGAGCCGCGAGACGGGAACGGCGGAAGCCGTACAGGAAGTAGAACACGAGCCCGACGGCCATCCAGATTCCGAAGACCGCCCAGGTGACGGCGGACAGGCTGCCCATCATCCACACGCAGAAGCCGAAGCCCAGCGCGGGCAGCACCGGCGACAGCGGCACCCGGAAGGTGCGGTGCATGGCCGGGCGGGTCCGGCGCAGCACCACGACGGCCACATTGACCAGCGCGAAGGCGAACAGGGTGCCGATGCTGGTGGCGTCGGCGAGCTGGCCCAGCGGGACGGCGGCGGCCAGGACACCGCAGAACAGGGCGACGACCAGGGTGTTGTCGCGGGGCGCGCCGGTCCTCGGGTGGACCCGGGAGAACACCTTCGGCACCAGGCCGTCGCGGGACATCGCGAACAGGATGCGGGTCTGGCCGTACAGCACGGTCAGGACCACGCTGGCGATGGCGACGACCGCGCAGAACGCGAGCAGGGTGCCCCAGAAGGTCTGTCCGGTGACCTCGCGCATGATCTGGGCGAGCGCCGCCTCGGAGCCGGTGAAGTCCTGCCAGGGCCTGGCCCCCACGGCGACGGCCGCGACCAGGACGTAGAGCACGGTGACGATGAACAGCGACAGCATGATGGCGCGGGGCAGGTCGCGCTGGGCGTCCCTGGCCTCCTCACCGGCCGTGCTGGCGGCGTCGAAGCCGATGTACGAGAAGAACAGCGTCGCGCCGGCCGCGCTGACCCCGGCCATGCCGAGCGGCATGAAGTTCTCGTAGTTGCCGGAGCGGAAGCCCTGGACGCCGACGGCGCAGAACAGCACCAGCGCGCCGATCTTCACGACGACCATGACGGTGTTGGCACGCGCGGACTCCCGGGCACCGCCCAGCAGGAACACCGTCGCGAGCAGGACGACGACGAGCGCCGGCAGGTTGAAGACGCCTCCGTCGCCGGGTGGCGCCGCGAGGGCGGCCGGGATGGTGACGCCGATGGTCCCCCGGAGCAGCTCGTTGAGGTACTCGCCCCAGCCGACGGCGACGGCGGCCACCGACACGCCGTACTCCAGGACGAGACACCAGCCGCACACCCAGGCGATCAGCTCGCCCATCGTCGCGTACGCGTACGAGTAGGAGGACCCGGAGACGGGGATCGTGCCGGCCAGTTCGGCGTACGACAGGGCCGAGAAGAGCGCCGTCAGACCGGCGATCACGAAGGAGAGCGTGACGGCCGGACCGGCCTTGGGCACGGCCTCGCCGAGGACCACGAAGATGCCGGTGCCCAGGGTGGCACCGATGCTGATCATGGTGAGCTGCCACAGTCCCAGAGACCGCCGCAGCCTCCCGCCCTCGCCCTGTCCGCCTTCCGCGACCAGACGTTCCACGGGCTTGCGGCGCATCAGTCGGGCACCCAGGGGCGCAGAGGAAACGGTTCCGCTGTTGTGCGGGGGAACACCTTGATCGAGCACGCGCGGCTCCTTGTCGCTGCGGGTCACGGATGGCGGGACAGAGGGCGGGGCCAGTGATGCCCCGTCCCGTGGTGACCCACCGAGCGGGGTCGTCACCACGCCGTTCGTCGCGCAGAACCCTATGGGGCGCGGTTCACGGGCGTAATGCAGCAACCTTGCGCATCGGAGCAAGATCGTTGCGTTCCTCGCGACCGGACCGGGCATTCGTTGCACGGACGGAACGATCATTGCACGGGGCGGCTGTGACATGCGCACGAGGCCGCCCGGATGGTGTGCGGCCCCCGCTTCCCGGGAGGCGAGAGAGCGGGGGCCTGGGACGCTCAGTTCCAGCTGGCGTGCAGCGGCTTGCCCTCGGCGTAGCCGGCCGCGCTCTGGACGCCCACGATGGCCTTCTCCGCGAACTCCTCCAGGGTGGCGGCGCCGGCGTAGGTGCACGCGGAGCGGACGCCCGCGACGATCGAGTCGATCAGGTCCTCGACTCCCGGGCGCTCCGGGTCGAGGAACATGCGGGAGGTGGAGATGCCCTCCTCGAACAGCGCCTTGCGGGCGCGGTCGTACGCCGACTCCTCCGCGGTGCGGTAGCGCACCGCGCGGGCGGAGGCCATGCCGAACGACTCCTTGTAGGGACGGCCGTCCGCGTCGTGCTGGAGGTCGCCGGGCGACTCGTAGGTGCCGGCGAACCAGGAGCCGATCATCACATTGGACGCGCCGGCCGCGAGCGCCATCGCCACGTCGCGCGGGTGGCGGATGCCGCCGTCGGCCCACACGTGCTTGCCGTGCTTCCTCGCCTCCGCCGCGCACTCCAGGACGGCGGAGAACTGCGGGCGGCCGACGCCGGTCATCATGCGGGTGGTGCACATGGCGCCCGGTCCCACACCGACCTTGACGATGTCCGCGCCCGCCTCGACCAGGTCCCTGACTCCTTCGGCGGAGACGACGTTGCCGGCCACGACCGGCACCCGCGGATCGAGGTCGCGGACCAGCTTGATGGCGTTGATCATCGACTCCTGGTGGCCGTGCGCGGTGTCGATGACCAGGGTGTCGACGCCCGCCTCGAGCAGCTGCCGGGCCTTGCCGGCCACATCGCGGTTGATGCCCACGGCGGCGGCGATGCGCAGCCTGCCGTTCGCGTCGGTGGCCGGGGTGTAGAGGGTGGCGCGCAGGGCGCCCTTGCGGGTGAGGATGCCGGCGAGCCTGCCGTCCTTGTCGACGGCCGGGGCGTAGCGGCGGTTGGCGGCGTCGAGGGTGTTGAAGGCCTCGCGCGGGTCGATGTCCGCGTCGAGCAGCAGCAGGTCCTTGCTCATCACCACTTCGAGCTGGGTGAAGCGGTCGACGCCGGTCAGGTCCCGGTCGGTGACCACGCCGACGGGCCGGTGGTGCTCGTCGACGACCACACCGGCGTTGTGCGCGCGCTTGGGCAGCAGGGCGAGAGCGTCGGCGACCGTCTGGTGCGGTGCCAGCACGATGGGGGTGTCCAGGACGAGGTGGCGGCTCTTGACCCAGGAGATCACGTCGGTGACGACATCGATCGGGATGTCCTGGGGGATGACCACCAGCCCGCCGCGACGGGCCACGGTCTCGGCCATGCGGCGGCCGGCGACCGCGGTCATGTTGGCGACGACGAGCGGGATGGTGGTGCCCGTGCCGTCCTGGGAGCTGAGGTCCACGTCCTGACGGGAGCCGACCGCGCTGCGGCGCGGCACCATGAAGACGTCGTCGTACGTCAGGTCGTAGGCGGGCTTGATGTCGTTGAGGAAACGCACGTGCTGCACATCCCAGTCGGTCTCATGGCGGCCCCCGGGCAGGTCAGCCGGGGGGAGGAGCACGTACTTCATTGTCCCATGACGCCCGGAAGGGATCTCCTGGCCGGATTCTCCGGGTCGCCCGGCGTGTTCTCCGGGGCACGTCGCACAACGGGCTCAGGGCGCCACGGGTTCGGCCGGCATGCGGAGTTCCGGGGTGCGTTTCCCGGCCTCGGCGAGCACCTCACGCACGGTACGCCACTCCTCGGGCCGTGCGAGCGCGCAGGCCTGCCGGCCCCGGACGACGAGCAGCAGCCCCGTGCCCGCGGCGTCCCGGGGCCACAGCGAGGGATCGGCGAGACTGCCGGCGAGCGACGGCAACGGCGCTGGGGGTGCCCCCACGCCCGTCCAGGGCAGTGAGGGAGCGCGTGCCGAACCCCGCGGCCCGCGGCGCGATCCACACGGCACCCCCTGGACGGGGTGGCGGGATCGGAGGCCGTCGTCGTGGAGGACGAGCAGCCGGCCGGCAGGACGGCGAAGGTGACGAGAAGGTGACGAGGAGCCCCGCGAACACGCGGGGACGAACCGCGACAGCATGCCGTGCGCTCCCCCGGCCGTCCCGCGCGGGCTCGTCAGATGCCGTCCGGGTCCGTCCGGTCGAGGGCGGGCCTCGGGGCGGGCCCCGCCGTCATCAGGTAGTCCGCGGCCGAGGTGTCCGTCACCAGGCTGGTGACCAGGCCGGAGCGCAGCACCGCGTCGATCGCCGCCGCCTTGCGCTGCCCGCCCGCGATCGCGACGACCTCGGGGACACGGCGCAGCTGCTCGGCCTTGACCGTGATGCACCGCTCCCCCAGGTCCCGTCCGATCCGGCGGCCCTCGGCGTCGAAGAGGTGGGCGGCCATCTCGGCGGCGACGCCGAGCGAGGCGTAGTGGGCGCGCTCCTCCTCGCTGAGCATGTCGTGCACCGTGGAGATGCCCGGCTCCCAGGAGCCGATGGACACACAGGCGACGGTGACCTTGTCGAAGTACTCGAACGCGCGCGCGATCCCGGTCTGGTTGCGCAGCGCCGCCGCGGTGGCCGCGTCCGGCAGGAGCATCGGCGCGTAGATGGGGTGGGCGTCGCCGCCGGAGACCTGGGCGGCGCGGCGCACGGCCTCCACCGAGCCGCGCTCGGAGGTTCCGGCGTCGTACACGCCCGTCAGCTGCACCACCGTGCACGGCGGCAGCCGGTCCAGGGCCGCCGCCATGTGGATGGTGGAGCGACCCCAGGCCAGGCCGAGGACGTCCCCCTCGTTGACGAGTTCGCCGAGCAGGTCGGCGGCCACCTCGCCGAGGTTCTCCGGATCCGGCGTCTCCTCCGCGTCCGCCGGGGATTCGACGACAACGGCGTGCCTGAGGCCGTAGCGGGCGCGAAGCGCATCGGAGCGCTCGGCGTCCAGCTCGGCCGGCACCCGGATCTCGATGCGGACAAGATCCCGTTCGAGAGCGGTCTCCAGGACCCGGGCCACCTTGAAACGGCTGACGCCGAACTCCTCGGCGATCTGGATCTTGGACTTGCCCTCGAGGTAGAAGCGACGGGCCATGGCCGCCGCCTGCACCAGCTCAGCGGGTCCCATCCTCATTGCCGATCGGCCCGCTGACATACCCGCCACGGCGCTCTCCTCACTGCTGTTCCCACTCTGGCCTCGCCGTTCATCCTTGCAGATCCGACGCGTTCGATCAGTCCTGACGGGAGCCGTTCACGCACCTCGTCCGCTCGGTGACGCCGCGTCACCCGTTCAGTGACCGCACGCCCAGGACGCCTTCGCGGTCGCCGCCTCCGCCCGGGCGCGCAGCGCACGGACCGCCTCGGCCGGGTCCTTCTCCCCGTACACCGCCGAGCCGGCCACAAAGACATCGGCGCCGGCGTCCGCGCACTGCTCGATCGTGGCGGCCGACACCCCGCCGTCGACCTGGAGCCACAGCTGCAGGCCGTGCTTGCTGATCAGCTCCCTGGTGCGACGGATCTTGGGCAGCATGATGTCGAGGAACGCCTGCCCGCCGAAACCCGGCTCCACCGTCATGATCAGGATCATGTCGAGCTCGGGGAGCAGGTCCTCGTACGGCTCGATGGGGGTGGCGGGCTTGAGGGCCATCGAGGCCCGGGCGCCCTTGGCACGGATCTCACGGGCCAGCCGGACGGGGGCGGAGGCCGCCTCCACATGGAAGGTCACCGAGGAGGCACCCGCTTCGACGTACTGCGGCGCCCAGCGATCGGCCTGCTCGATCATCAGATGGCAGTCCAGCGGGATGTCCGTCGCCCGGGCCAGCGACTCCACCACCGGGACTCCGAGCGTCAGGTTCGGCACGAAATGGTTGTCCATCACGTCGACATGGAGCCAGTCGGCTCCCTCGACCGCCTTCGCCTCCTCGGCGAGACGGGCGAAGTCGGCGGACAGGATACTGGGGTTGATCTGCACGGCCATGCCCCAAGCGTGCCATGCCCCGGCCCGGTTGTTCGCGCCGGTCCCCGGCGGGCGTCCGGGTGCGGTCCCAGCCGGTGCGGCGGATGGGTCTCAGCCGGTGCGCCGGATCAGGGCCAGATACATCGCGTCGGTCCCGTGCCGGTGCGGCCACAGCTGGACGTCGGGGCCGTCGCCGAGGTCCGGGACGCCCGGGAGAAGGGGGCGGGCGTCGATCAGGCCGGCCCCGGGGAACTGCTTGAGCAGGTCGGCGACGACCGCGCGGGTCTCGGCCGGATGGGGCGAGCAGGTGGCGTAGCCGACCACACCGCCGACGCGCACGGACTCGAGGGCCGTGCGCAGCAGACCGCGCTGGAGCGGGGCGAAGACCTCCAGGTCCTCGGGGCGGCGCCGCCAGCGTGCCTCGGGACGGCGGCGCAGGGCGCCGAGGCCGGTGCAGGGGACGTCGACGAGAACGCGGTCGAAGCTGCCGGGACGCCACGCCGGGCGGGTGCCGTCGGCGGTGATCACCTGGTACGGGCCGGGGTTGCCGGCGAGCGCTCTGGCCACCAGACCGGCCCGGTGGTGCTGCTTCTCGGCGGCGACCAGGACGGCTCCGCGTTCGGCGGCGAGCGCCGCGAGCAGGGCCGCCTTGCCGCCGGGGCCGGCGCAGCCGTCGAGCCACTTCTTGTCGGGGCCGTCGAGGGGGGCGTTCGCCAGGGCGAGGGCGACGAGCTGGCTGCCCTCGTCCTGGACACCGGCCCGGCCCTCCCGTACGGCGGCCACGGCGCCCGGCTCGCCGCCCTCGGCGAGCCGTACGGCGTACGGCGACCAGCGGCCCGGGACGGCGGCCTCCTCGCGCAGCAGCTCCTCGGTGCCGGCGCGGCCCGGCCGGGCGACCAGGGTCACCTCGGGCCGCTCGTTGTCGGCCCGCAGCAGGTCCTCGATGTCCGTGCGTCCGCCGCCGAGGGAGTCCCACAGGGCGGAGACGATCCAGCGGGGGTGGGAGTGGACGACGGCGAGGTGCTCCTCGGGGTCCTCGTCCCAGGGCGGGGCGACCTTCTCCAGCCAGCCGTCGAGGTCGTCGCGCGCGACCTTGCGCAGCACGGCGTTGACGAACCTGGCCCGGCCGTCGCCGAGCACGACCCGTGCGAGCTCGACGGTGGCGGACACGGCGGCGTGGCTCGGGATGCGGGTGCCGAGCAGCTGGTGGACGCCGAGGCTCAGCACGTCCAGGACCGGCGGGTCGACGTCCTTCAGCGGCCGGTCGACACAGGCGGCGAGGACCGCGTCGTACGTCCCCCGGCGGCGCAGCGTGCCGTACACCAGCTCGGTGGCCAGCGCGGCGTCCCGCCCGTCGAACTTCTCGGGCCCCTCCTTCCCGCGGGCCTTGCGCAGCAGGGGCGGCAGGACGAGGTTGGCGTAGGCGTCCCGCTCGTCCACGGCGCGCAGCGCCTCGAAGGCGAGGATGCGGACGGGGTCCTTCCTGGGACGGCGGTAGGGCTTGGCGGGCCTGCGGGGCCGACGGGGGGTGTCGCTCACGAAAAGGTGCTCCGGAGGTCTGGGGATGCCGCGCCCGGGTGTGCGGCGTCCCCCAGCCTACGTCCCGGGCCGGGCCGGCCGGTCAGCCCCCGAGGGTCTCGTTCCCAAAGATGCGCACACCGCGCGCCCAGTCCGCGGCCGCCATCGGCTTCTTGCCCTGGGCCTGCACCCACAGCAGCTCCACGGCGTACGACCCGGTGCCGACGTGCACGCTCCTCTTGCCGGCGGCGATGACGCCCGGGGCCAGGTCGGTGCGGTCGGGCACGGGCGCGACCTGGATCAGCTTGAGCCGCTCGCCGCGGAACGTGGTCCAGGCACCGGGGGCCGGGGTGCAGGCGCGCACCACACGGTCCACGCGCAGAGCGGGGGCGGTCCAGTCGATCCTGGCGTCCTCGACGGTGATCTTGGGGGCGAAGGAGACGCCCTCGGACGGCTGCGGTACGGGCTTCAGGGTGCCGTCCTCGATGCCGTCCATGGTGGCGGCGAGCAGCCCGGCGCCGGCGAGGGCGAGCCGGGTGAGCAGGTCGCCGCTGGTGTCGGTGGGCCGGATCGCCTCCGTGACGGTGCCGTAGACCGGACCGGAGTCCAGCCCCTCCTCGATGAGGAAGGTGGACGCGCCGGTGATCTCGTCCCCCGCCATGAGGGCGTGCTGCACGGGGGCGGCGCCGCGCCAGGCGGGCAGCAGGGAGAAGTGCAGGTTGACCCAGCCGTGGACGGGGATGTCCAGGGCGGCCCTGGGCAGCAGGGCGCCGTAGGCGACGACGGGACAGCAGTCCGGGCCGATCTCCCTGAGCCGCTCCAGGAACTCCGGCTCCCCCGGCTTGAGCGGCTTGAGCACCTCGATGCCGGCCTCCTCCGCCCGCTCGGCGACCGGACTGGCGACCATCCGGCGCCCGCGTCCGGCCGGCGCGTCGGGCCGGGTGACCACGGCGGCCACCTCGTGCCGCCCGGAGGCGAGCAGAGCGTCCAGGGCGGGAATGGCGACCTCTGGGGTACCGGCGAAGACGAGCTTCATGGAACGGCTTGGCCCTCTCAGGCGGAACGGACGACGACCGGCGCACCAGTCTATGACCACGGCCACAGGGCCGTCGCCGGACAAGGCCGGGGCCACGGGACACGCCGGTCCGCCGGAGGTGTGCGGCCGGCGGGCCCGGACAAGGGCCGGGGCGCGGGACGCGCCCGGGTCCCTTCGGGCCGGGGCTCCCGTCGCCCCGGTGGCCGCCGGGCGGCGGGCGGCGCCGGCCGATGGCGATGGCGGGACAGGGCAGCGGACAGGGCGGTGGACGGGACGGCGGGCGCCAGGGGGCGCAGCGCAGGGCATGCACGGGGCGTGCATATATGCCGCCACGCCCCCCGCAGCGTGACCAGCGGGGCGAAGGAGCGTTGGTCAAGAAAGAGTTGACCCAACGGGCCGTCCGCACGGCCCGGTTCCTTTCAACGCCGGTTCGAGAGGCTTGTTCATGGCCGACCACGCAACTCACGACGCCCAGGCCCGGGCCAGTCTGCACCTGCTGGTGCGGGACATCGAGCGGGTCCGCCGGCAGGTGGACGCACTGCGCACGCTCACCGCCCAGCTGGGCAACGTCTACCGTCCGCGCCGCTCCGGCCCCTCCACGGGCTTCGTCGTCTACGGACGCGCCCCCGCCCCGACGGTCCGTCTCGCGCAGGAGCTGCGGGACAGTGTCGAGAGCCTGGTCACGGCCGCCGTGGACTTCGACCGCTCGCTGGGCTTCTCGTGGGACGCCGTGGGCTCCGCCCTCGGTGTCACCAAGCAGGCCGTCCACCGCCGTTACGGCACCCGCCGCGCCGCCGCGCAGGCAGCGGCCGAGGCCGAGCGGACCCCTGAGCCCTCGGGCACCCGTACGGTCAACGTCGGCACCGGCATCCCCGCGGCCCGCTCCATGCCGGCCCAGCCCACCGCCGGCAGCTCCGCCCTTCGCGACGAGGTCCGCACCACGGTCTTCCCGGCCCCCCGCAACGGCTGACCCCCGCCGTCTCCCCGGCCCGGCCGGGAAGACGGACCCCGGCGTCCGCCGGCGGCGGCGCCCCGCGCGGCAGCCGCCCGCGGAGTCCCTCCCCGGGCGGCCCGGCACGGCACGGCCGGGGCCCGGCGGACGCCCGTCAGCCGATGTCCGGCGGGTCGATGCGCACCCGGACCGTCTCGCCGCCTCCCTTGGCCATCCGGATCGCCTGGGCGGACTTCAGGGCGGCGGCGAGGGCGGCTCCACGGCCGGGCGGGACGCGGACCAGGGCACGGACCCAGTGCTCTCCCGGCGGGGGCGCGCCCGGGCGCCGCGGACGGCCGGGAGGCGTGACCGGAAGCGGGACGGGACCCAGCACCTCGGCCTCACGCGGAAGGCCGACGGTGGAGAGGAAGCCGGTGACCGCCTCCTCCGGGCCGGACACGGCCGCCATGCGGGACACCGGCGGGAAGCCCAGCTCCGCGCGTTCGGCCAGCTCCCGCAGCGCATGGCCGACGGGATCCCACCGCACCAGGGCCTGCACCGGCCGCAGGGCCGGCTCGGCGACGACGACCACGGTGCCGCCCGCCTCCTGCGGCCGCACCAGCGCGGCGGCCGCGATCCAGCGCCGCAGCGCGTCCTCGCCCGCCCGCAGGTCGGGCCGCGCGAGCATGGCCCAGCCGTCCAGCAGCAGCGCGGCCGCGTACCCGCCTTCGGCGACCGGCTCGGCACCCGGGGTGCTCACCACGAGCGCGGGGGTGCCCGGCACCGTGTCCAGCACATGCTCGCGCCCCGAGGTCCGCACCGGCACGGCGGGAAAGGCCCGCCCCAGCTCCTCGGCGGTCCGCCGGGCCCCGACGACCTGGGCGCGCAGCCGGGAGGCGCCGCACTCCGGGCAGTGCCAGGCGGTCTCCTCACGCCCGCACCATCCGCACCGCAGCGCCCGGTCGTCCTGCGCCTGCAGGGGCCCGGCGCAGGGCCGGCACCGCGCGGGCGTCCGGCACCGTGTGCAGGCCAGCCGCGGCACATAGCCCCGGCGGGGCACCTGCACCAGGACGGGCCCGTGCCGCAGCCCCTCCCTGGCCGTCTGCCAGGCGAGCGACGGCAGCCGGGCGGCCCGGGCGGCCTCGTCGCGTGCGAGCTCGCCGTCGCTCACGGTGCGCACGAGCGGAGCCGCCCCGCGCACCTGCTGCCGCGTTGCGACCAGCGGCCGGGCCCAGCCGCTCTCGACGAGCTGTGCCGCCTCCACCGTGCAGCTCCAGCCCCCCAGCAGAAAGGCGCACTTGCTCTGCACGGTGCGCAGCAGCAGCACCTCGCGGGCGTGCGGCTGCGGTGCGTGCTGCTCGCTGTGACTGTCGTCCCCGTCGTCCCAGAGCGCCACCAGCCCGAGGTTGTGCACCGGTGCGAACATGGCCGCCCGCGTTCCCACCACGGCCCGCACGGAGCCCCTGCGCACCGCGAGCCACTGCCGGTACCGCTTCTCGGGTCCCGCGTCGGCGGTGAGCAGCACATGCCGTCCCTCGCCCAGAAGGGCGGTCAGCGCGGCGTCCACCCGGGCGGCGGTCCTCCCGTCGGGTACGACGACGAGCGCGCCCCGTCCCGAGGCGAGCGTGGCGGCGACCGCGCGGGCCAGCTCCTCGCTCCACGCGGGTCCGGGGAGCGCGTTCCACACGGCACGTGGCGAGGCGCCCCCGGCCAGCGCCGCCAGAAAGGCCGGTCCCCGCTCGTACCGGCCCCAGGAGCCGGCCTCGGGGGCGGGCGGGGGCGGCAGCGGTGCCGGGGAGGGCTGCTGCTCGGCCCGGGCGTTGCGCGGCGGCACGGCGAGCTGGAGCACATCGGCGACGCTGCCCGCGTACCGGTCGGCGACGGCTCGTGCGAGGCCCAGCAGTTCCTCGCTGAGCACGGGCTCGGGCGACACGACCTGGGCGAGCGCGGCCAGCGGCCCGGAGTAGTCCGTCTCGGCCCGTCGCTCGATCAGATATCCGTCGATGAGCCCGCCGCCCTCGCGCCGTCCCTCCCGCACCCGGTGCCGTCCGGCCCCGAACCGCACCCGCACCCGCACCCCGGGCTGTGCGTCGGCGTCCAGCTCGGCCGGCACGGCGTAGTCGAAGTACCGGTCGAGGTGCAGCACGCCCTTGTCGACCAGCACCCGGGCCACCGGCAGGTTCTCGGCGAGCGCGGCGCCCCGCCAGGTCCGCGGCTTGGCCCGGGGTTCCTTGGCCTTGCGCACGCTCTCCCGGATGAGCGCGAGCTGCTCCGGCGGCGCCCCCGCGGCGTCGCCGTGCCCCGTACCGTTCTCGCTGCTCACGCTTGCATTCCTACCAAACGGGGCCGACAACCGGCGGCGCCTGGAGCGTTGCCCCCGCTCGGCGGTCCCGGCGTGCGCCGAGGCCCGGACCCCGTGGGGTCCGGGCCTCGGTCCGGCTCGGTGCGGGCCGTGCCCTACAGCCCCGCCGCCGCGCGCAGGGCGTCCACGCGGTCGGTGCGCTCCCAGGTGAAGTCGGGCAGCTCGCGGCCGAAGTGGCCGTAGGCGGCCGTCTGGGCGTAGATCGGGCGCAGCAGGTCCAGATCGCGGATGATGGCGGCCGGACGCAGGTCGAAGACCTCGTCGATCGCCTTCTCGATCTTCTCCAGCTCCACCTTGTGCGTGCCGAAGGTCTCCACGAACAGACCCACCGGCTCGGCCTTGCCGATCGCGTACGCCACCTGCACCTCGCACCGCGAGGCCAGGCCCGCCGCCACCACGTTCTTGGCCACCCAGCGCATCGCGTACGCCGCCGAGCGGTCCACCTTCGACGGGTCCTTGCCGGAGAACGCGCCGCCGCCGTGGCGGGCCATGCCGCCGTAGGTGTCGATGATGATCTTGCGGCCGGTCAGGCCCGCGTCCCCCATCGGGCCGCCGATCTCGAACCGGCCGGTGGGGTTGACCAGCAGGCGGTAGTTCTCGGTGTCCAGCTTGATGCCGTCGTCCAGCAGCGCCTTCAGCTCCGGCTCCACGACGAACTCGCGGATGTCGGGAGCGAGCAGCGAGTCCAGGTCGATGTCGCTGGCGTGCTGCGAGGAGACCACCACGGTGTCCAGGCGCACCGCCTTGTCGCCGTCGTACTCGATGGTGACCTGGGTCTTGCCGTCGGGGCGCAGGTAGGGGATCGTGCCGTTCTTGCGCACGTCCGCCAGCCGCTTGGCCAGCCGGTGCGCCAGGAAGATCGGCAGCGGCATCAGCGTCGGCGTCTCGTCCGTCGCGTAGCCGAACATCAGGCCCTGGTCGCCCGCGCCCTGCCGGTCCAGCTCGTCGTCGTCGCCCTCCACCCGGGCCTCGTACGCCGCGTCCACGCCCTGGGCGATGTCCGGGGACTGCGCCCCGATCGACACCGACACCCCGCAGGAGGCGCCGTCGAAGCCCTTCTTGGAGGAGTCGTAGCCGATCTCGAGAATCTTGTTGCGGACCAGCGTGGCGATGTCCGCGTAGGCCTTGGTGGTGACCTCGCCGGCCACATGCACCAGACCGGTGGTGATCATCGTCTCCACGGCGACCCGGGAGGCCGGGTCCTCGCGCAGCAGCGCGTCGAGAATGGAGTCACTGATCTGGTCAGCGATCTTGTCGGGGTGACCCTCGGTGACGGACTCCGAGGTGAACAGGCGACGGGACACAGCGCTCCCTGGGTTTGCAGCGGCTGCTGGCTGATCATTGATGGACGACACGGGGACCGCGCCCGGCGTCGTCCGCGAACAGTTTATCGGTCGCGCCCGGTCACCGCCCCACCTGTCTCGCCTCGCGGAAGCGCTGTGACCTGCGGCACGGGCATTCTGCCCAATGCCCGGTGAACTTGACCAGAGCCGCCACGCGGCAAAGCGGAAAGCACCGGGGAAAGGCTGAAAACGGACGGTGGTCAGCCCAGCCGGGCGGCCACGAGGTCCCACACGGTTTCGGCCAGGGCCTCCTTCGGCCCGTGCGGCACCGGGGTTTCGCCGCCGTCGGCGGCCAGCACCACGGCCTCGTTCTCCTCCGCGCCGAAGGTCCTGCGCTCCCCCACCTCATTGACCACCAGCAGGTCGCAGCCCTTGCGGGCGAGTTTCCTGCGGCCGTTGGCGAGGACGTCGTCGGTCTCGGCGGCGAAGCCCACGATCACCTGTCCGGGCCGCGCTCGATCGGCCGATATCTCCGCGAGGATGTCCGGATTGCGCACCAGGGCGAGGGGCTCGGGCTCCTGGTCGTCCTTCTTCTTGATCTTTCCGGTCGCGTAGCTCGCGGGGCGGAAGTCGGCGACGGCGGCGGCCATGACCACCGCGTCGGCGTCCGCGGCCGCCTTCAGCACGGCCTCCCGCAGCTGCAGGGCCGTCTCGACCCGGACGACGTCCGCACCCGCCGGGTCCGGCAGGGCGGTGTTCGCGGCGATCAGTGTGACCCGGGCGCCCCGGGCCACCGCCGTGCGCGCGAGGGCGTAGCCCTGCTTGCCGGAGGAGCGGTTGCCGAGGAAGCGGACGGGGTCCAGGGGCTCGCGGGTGCCGCCGGCGCTGACGACGACGTGCCGGCCGGTGAGGTCGGGCTCGCGCACCCCCCGGGCGAGGACACGGCGGCAGACCTCGAAGATCTCCACCGGCTCGGGCAGCCGGCCCTTGCCGGTGTCGGCGCCGGTCAGCCGGCCGACCGCCGGTTCGAGGACGACCGCGCCGCGGCGGCGCAGCGTGGCCACGTTCTCCTGGGTGGCCGGGTGCTCCCACATCTCCGTGTGCATGGCGGGGGCGAAGACCACCGGGCAGCGGGCGGTGAGCAGGGTGTTCGTCAGAAGGTCGTCGGCGAGGCCGTGGGCGGCCCTGGCCAGGACGTCCGCCGTGGCCGGGGCCACGACGACCAGGTCGGCCTGCTGGCCGATGCGCACGTGCGGGACCTCGTGCACGTCGTCCCAGACCTCGGTGGAGACGGGGTTGCCGGACAGGGCGGACCAGGTGGCGGCCCCGACGAAGTGCAGGGCGGAGGCCGTGGGGACGACCCGCACGTCGTGCCCCGACTCCGTCAGCCTGCGCAGCAGCTCGCACGCCTTGTACGCGGCGATGCCGCCGCTGACCCCCAGAACGACCCTCGGCTTGTCCACCGTCTCTCCCCGGCTCGGAAACGTACGACCTCATGCTGCCTCACCGTCCGGGGGACGCTCCCCGTCCCCCGGACGGACCACAGGCCCGGCAGTCTCGCTGCCGGGCCTGTGGAAAAGCTGCTGCGATCCGCGAAGCCGCGGACACGGCTTACCGGCCGGGGCCCTCGACGGTCTCGGCCGTCAGCAGACCCGCGTTGATCTCCCGCAGGGCGATGGAGAGCGGCTTCTCGTGGACGTGGGTGTCGACGAGCGGACCGACGTACTCGAGGAGGCCCTCACCGAGCTGCGAGTAGTACGCGTTGATCTGGCGGGCCCGCTTGGCCGCGTAGATCACGAGGCTGTACTTCGAGTCGGTGGCCTCGAGGAGCTCGTCGATCGGCGGGTTGATGATGCCCTCGGGCGCGGAGATGGAAGAGGACACGCTCTACCTTCCGATGGGTGGGAAAGAATCAGTCGGCGCGACCGTCACGGCGGCTGTCACCGCTGTGGCCACGATCACAGCCTCTGTCACGATCGCTCGACATCCATCAAGGCTAGCAGCTCGCGCGCCACGTCCTCGACGGAGGTGTTGACCAGGGTCACGTCGAACTCCGGTTCGGCCGCGAGCTCGACCTTGGCCGCCTGCAGCCGGCGCTCGATCACCTCGGGGGGTTCGGTCCCCCGGCCGGTGAGCCGGCGCACGAGCTCCTCCCAGGAGGGAGGCGCCAGAAACACCAGCCGGCTTTCGGGCATGGTCTCACGGACCTGCCGTGCCCCCTGGAGGTCGATCTCCAGCAGGACCGGTACACCGGCCTCCAGGCGCTCCATCACGGGAGCGCGCGGCGTGCCGTAGCGGTTGCCCGCGAACTCGGCCCACTCCAGCAGTTCGCCGTTGGCGATCAGCTTGTCCATCTCCTCGTCGCTGACGAAGAAGTAGTGGACGCCGTGCTGCTCACCGGGGCGGGGCTTGCGGGTCGTCGCGGACACCGACAGCCAGACCTCGGGATGCTTCTTGCGCATATGAGCGACGACCGTGCTCTTGCCGACCCCCGAGGGGCCGGAGAGCACGGTCAGCCGCGGACGTGCGTCCGGGGGTACGGGGGTTGTCCCCCGGGTTGTTCCAGCCATGGGGCGATTATCCAGCAATCCCGGAGTGCCCGGGACTCCCTCCCCCGGGCTCGGATCAGGAACCGCCGCCGCCGAATTCACGCTCCAGGGATGCGATCTGGTTGGAGCCGAGACCCCGCACTCGGCGGCTCTCGGAGATGCCGAGTCGTTCCATGATCTGCCTGGCGCGGACCTTGCCGACGCCCGGCAGCGACTCGAGCAGGGCGGACACCTTCATCTTGCCGATGACGTCGTTCTCCTGGCCCTGCTTGATGACCTCGTGCAGGGAGGCGCCGGAGTGCTTGAGTCGATTCTTGATCTCGGCCCGCTCCCGGCGAGCCGCGGCGGCCTTTTCGAGCGCGGCTGCGCGCTGTTCAGGGGTAAGGGGCGGAAGAGCCACGCCTACGTCACCTCGGATGTCGAACTGTCGGATACGGACCGGTGAGGAACCTAGTCGCCCCACACCTGGGGAGCCATGAGCAACACACTTGCCCCTTCTCGCCCACTGCCTTGAGGGCGTGGGAGGTGCCCCCACTCGACGGAGACTAGCGGTCGAGGGCGCCTGAGTCAGCGAGAACAGCGGAAAAGTCCTGGTCAGCCTCCGCCGGATCAGACATTTAGAACATACTGCCCCTGATCCGAGGGCGCATCCAGACCCGAATCCGTCTCGACCGCTCATCCGGCCCTCAACGTGCGGCCACCGCGGCCCGGACCTCCTCCACAAAACGTTCAGAAACATCACGCAGAGCGCCCACATCGGGACCGTGACGCAGAACACTCCGGCTGACGTTCGGGAGCACATCGCGCACCACGGGCCCGAAGACCCGGGGGAGGTCGGCCGGAGTCGCCCCCTGGGCCCCGATGCCCGGGGCGAGCAGCGGGCCGCCCATCCGGAGGTCGTACGACGACAGGTCGCCGAGTGTGGCGCCCACCACCGCGCCGAAGGAGCCCAGCGGGGTCTGCCCGGCGTTCTCCTCGGCGAGGTGCGCGAGCACGGTCGCGCCCACGGTGCGGCCGTCGGGCCGTACGGCGTGCTGGACCTCCGCGCCCTCCGGATTGGAGGTCAGCGCCAGGACGAACAGGCCCGCGCCGTTCTCCCGCGCCAGGTCGACCGCGGGCTTCAGCGAGCCGTAGCCGAGGTAGGGCGAGACGGTCAGCGCGTCCGAGAACAGCGGCGCGTCCCTGCGCAGGAACGACTCGGCGTAGGCGGCCATCGTCGAGCCGATGTCGCCGCGCTTGGCATCCATGATCACCAGCGCGCCCGCCGCCCGCGCCTCCTCGACCGTCCTCTCCAGGACGGCGACGCCCCGCGAGCCGAAGCGTTCGAAGAAGGCGCTCTGCGGCTTCAGGGCGGCGACCCGGTCGGCGACCGCCTCCACCACCGTGCGGCTGAACCGCTCCAGACCGGCCACGTCGTCGTTCAGGCCCCACTGAAGGAGCAGGGACGCGTGCGGGTCGATGCCCACGCAGAGCGGGCCGCGCTCGTCCATCGCACGGCGCAGCCGCGCGCCGAAGGGTTCGATCGCGCTCATGCCGTCGTGCCCGCCTTCCTCACATCGGCGCCGACTGCCTCGGCGAGCGTGGCGTACGGGCTGGTGCGCAGCCGCGCGGCGAGCCCCTTGTGGAGGGTGCGGGCCCAGAAGGGCCCCTGGTAGATGAGGGCGCTGTAGCCCTGGACCAGCGTGGCGCCGGCCAGGATGCGCTGCCAGGCGTCCTCGGCGCTCTCGATGCCGCCCACGCCGATCAGCGTCACGCGGTCGCCCACGCGCGCGTAGAGGCGGCGCAGCACCTGGAGGGAGCGCTCCTTCAGGGGCGCGCCCGAGAGCCCGCCGGTCTCCTTGACCAGCGCGGGCTCGGAGGTCAGGCCGAGCCCCTCGCGGGCGATGGTGGTGTTGGTGGCGATGATCCCGTCCAGGCCGAGCTCCACGGCCAGGTCGGCGACGGCGTCGATGTCCTCGTCGGCGAGGTCCGGCGCGATCTTCACCAGCAGCGGCACCCGGCGGCCCGGCACGGCCCGGTCGGCGGCCTCGCGCACGGCGCTCAGCAGCGGGCGCAGCGCCTCGGTGGCCTGCAGATCGCGCAGGCCGGGGGTGTTCGGCGAGGAGACGTTGACGACCAGGTAGTCGGCGTACGGGGCCAGCCGTTCGGCGGACTTGACGTAGTCGCCGACGGCCTCCTCCTCGGGGACGACCTTGGTCTTGCCGATGTTGACGCCCACGACGGTCCTGAACACGGGCGTCCGGGAGGCCAGGCGCGCCGCGACGACGAGCGAGCCCTCGTTGTTGAAGCCCATGCGGTTGATGAGCGCGCGGTCGGCGACCAGCCGGAACAGCCGTTTTTTCGGGTTGCCGGGCTGCGGCTGCCCCGTCACCGTGCCGATCTCCACATGGTCGAAGCCCAGCATCGCCATCCCGTCGATCGCGACGGCGTTCTTGTCGAAGCCGGCGGCGAGCCCGAACGGACCGTGCATCCGCAGTCCGAGGGCCTCGGTGCGCAGCTCCTTGCAGCGGGGGGCGAGCACGGCCGCGACGAAGGTGCGCAGCACCGGGACGCGGGCGACGAACCGGATCCAGCGGACGGCCAGGTGGTGCGCCCGCTCGGGGTCCATCCGCTGGAAGACCAGCCGGAAGAAAAGCTTGTACATGACTGAGTTCTCTGGCTCCTCGTGGGTCCGTGGGAAGCGGGTCCGTGTGCGGCCGGGGTCCCGGGAGGCGGGTCCCGGTGAAGCCCGGTGAAGCCCGGTGAAGAGGGCGTTCTCGTGAAGAGGGGGACACCGTTCCCGGTGTCCCCCTCGGGGCCGTCACCTGCGTGTCGCGTTCAGGATGCCCGCGTGTTCCTGCAGGGAGCGGACGCCCACGTCGCCGTGCTGGAGGGCGTCGATGCCCTGGACCGCCGCGGCCAGGGCCTGGACGGTGGTCAGGCAGGGCACGGAGCGGGCCACGGCCGCGGTACGGATCTCGTAGCCGTCGAGGCGGCCGCCGGTGCCGTAGGGGGTGTTGACGATGAGGTCGACCTCGCCGTCGTGGATGAGCTGGACGATGGTCTTCTCGCCGTTGGGGCCGGGGCCCTCGGACTGCTTGCGCACCACGGTGGCGTGGATGCCGTTGCGCTTGAGCACCTCGGCGGTGCCGGAGGTGGCCAGCAGTTCGAAGCCGTGGGCGACCAGCTCACGGGCCGGGAAGATCATCGAGCGCTTGTCCCGGTTGGCGACCGAGATGAAGGCGCGGCCCTTGGTCGGCAGCGGGCCGTAGGCGCCGACCTGCGACTTGGCG
The DNA here is from genome assembly GCF_039525155.1 of Streptomyces thermoalcalitolerans. Classification (NCBI taxonomy): domain Bacteria; kingdom Bacillati; phylum Actinomycetota; class Actinomycetes; order Kitasatosporales; family Streptomycetaceae; genus Streptomyces; species Streptomyces thermoalcalitolerans. Next base: position 111,824 of record NZ_BAAAHG010000014.1, read on the forward strand.
TACGCCGTGCCGAAGACGGAGTCGATGCCCATGACCTCGCCGGTGGAGCGCATCTCCGGGCCGAGGACGGTGTCGACGCCGCGCCCGGAGGTGTCCCGGAAGCGGCTCCAGGGCAGCACGGCCTCCTTGACGGAGATCGGCGCGTCCAGCGGCAGTGTGCCGCCGTCGCCCTTCCTCGGCAGCAGGCCCTCCTCGCGCAGCTCGGCGATGGTCGCGCCCAGCGAGATCCGGGCGGCGGCCTTGGCCAGCGGCACGGCGGTCGCCTTGGAGGTGAAGGGCACGGTGCGGGAGGCGCGCGGGTTGGCCTCCAGCACGTAGAGGATGTCGCCGGCCATCGCGAACTGGATGTTGATCAGGCCGCGCACCCCGACACCGCGTGCGATGGCCTCGGTGGAGGCCCGCAGCCGCTTGATGTCGTGCCCGCCGAGGGTGATCGGGGGCAGCGCGCACGCCGAGTCGCCGGAGTGGATGCCGGCCTCCTCGATGTGCTCCATGACGCCGCCGAGGTACAGCTCCTCGCCGTCGTAGAGGGCGTCGACGTCGATCTCTATGGCGTCGTCCAGGAACCGGTCGACGAGCACCGGCCGGGAGGGGCTGATCTCGGTCGACTCGGCGATGTACGCCTCCAGCCGCGCCTCGTCGTACACGATCTCCATGCCGCGTCCGCCCAGCACGTAGGAGGGGCGGACCAGGACCGGGTAGCCGATCTCGTCGGCGATGGCCTTGGCCTCGGCGAACGTGGTGGCGGTGCCGTGCTTCGGCGCCGGCAGGCCCGCCTCCTTGAGGACCCGGCCGAAGGCGCCGCGGTCCTCGGCCAGGTGGATGGCCTCCGGCGAGGTGCCCACGATCGGCACCCCATTGTCCTTCAGCGCCTGCGCCAGGCCCAGCGGGGTCTGCCCGCCCAGCTGGACGATCACCCCGGCGACCGGGCCGGCCTGCTGCTCGGCGTGGACGACCTCCAGCACGTCCTCCAGGGTGAGCGGCTCGAAGTACAGCCGGTCGGAGGTGTCGTAGTCGGTGGAGACGGTCTCCGGGTTGCAGTTGACCATCACGGTCTCGTACCCGGCGTCGGACAGCGCGAAGGAGGCGTGCACGCAGGAGTAGTCGAACTCGATGCCCTGGCCGATGCGGTTGGGGCCGGAGCCCAGGATGATCACCGCGGGCTTCTCGCGCGGGGCGACCTCGCTCTCCTCGTCGTAGGCGGAGTAGAAGTACGGCGTCCTCGCGGCGAACTCGGCGGCGCAGGTGTCGACCGTCTTGTAGACCGGGCGGATGCCGAGGGCGTGCCGCACCTCGCGCACCACGTCCTCGCGCAGGCCGCGGATCTCGCCGATCTGCTGGTCGGAGAATCCGTGCCGCTTGGCGTCGGCGAGCAGCTCCGCCGTCAGCTCGGGCGCCTCGGCGAGCTCGTCGGCGACCTCCTTGATCAGGAACAGCTGGTCGACGAACCAGGGGTCGATCCTGGTGGCCTCGAAGATCTCCTGCGGCGTGGCGCCCGCGCGGATGGCCTGCATGACGGTGTTGATCCGCCCGTCGGTCGGGCGGGCGGCCGCCCGCAGCAGCTCGTCCTTGTCGCCGGGATCGCCGACGAAGGTGAACTGGCTGCCCTTCTTCTCCAGCGAGCGCAGGGCCTTCTGGAAGGCCTCGGTGAAGTTGCGGCCGATGGCCATGGCCTCGCCGACCGACTTCATGGTGGTGGTCAGCGTGGGGTCGGCGCTGGGGAACTTCTCGAAGGCGAACCGGGGCGCCTTGACGACCACGTAGTCCAGGGTCGGCTCGAAGGACGCCGGGGTCTGCTGGGTGATGTCGTTGGGGATCTCGTCGAGGGTGTAGCCGATGGCGAGCTTGGCGGCGATCTTGGCGATCGGGAAGCCGGTCGCCTTGGAGGCGAGCGCCGAGGAGCGCGACACGCGCGGGTTCATCTCGATGACGATGACGCGGCCGTTCTCCGGGTTGACCGCGAACTGGATGTTGCAGCCGCCGGTGTCGACGCCGACCTCGCGGATCACGGCGATGCCGATGTCGCGCAGGATCTGGTACTCGCGGTCGGTGAGGGTCATCGCCGGGGCGACGGTGATGGAGTCGCCGGTGTGCACGCCCATCGGGTCGAAGTTCTCGATGGAGCAGACGACCACCACGTTGTCGTTCTTGTCGCGCATCAGCTCCAGCTCGTACTCCTTCCAGCCGAGGACGGACTCCTCCAGGAGCACCTCGGTGGTCGGGGAGAGCTCGAGACCGGTGCCGGCGATGCGGCGCAGCTCTTCCTCGTTGTGGGCGAAGCCCGAGCCGGCGCCGCCCATGGTGAAGGAGGGGCGCACCACGACCGGGTAGCCGCCGAGCTCCTCGACGCCGGCCAGCACCTCGTCCATGGAGTGGCAGATCACCGAGCGGGCGGACTCGCCGTGCCCGGTCTTCCGCCGGACGGCCTCCACGACCTCCTTGAACTGGTCGCGGTCCTCACCCCGGTGGATGGCCTCGACATTGGCGCCGATCAGCTCCACGCCGTACTTGGCCAGGACACCGTTCTTGTGCAGCGCGACGGCGGTGTTGAGGGCCGTCTGCCCGCCCAGGGTGGGCAGCAGCGCGTCGGGACGCTCCTTGGCGATGATCTTCTCGACGAACTCCGGGGTGATCGGCTCGACATAGGTGGCGTCGGCGATCTCCGGGTCGGTCATGATCGTCGCCGGGTTGGAGTTGACGAGGACGACCCGCAGGCCCTCGGCCTTCAGGACACGGCACGCCTGGGTGCCGGAGTAGTCGAACTCGGCGGCCTGGCCGATGACGATCGGGCCGGAGCCGATGACCAGGACGGACTGGATATCGGTGCGCTTAGGCACGCTGGCCCTCCATCAGGGAGACGAAGCGGTCGAACAGGTAGGCGGCGTCATGCGGGCCCGCGGCCGCTTCGGGGTGGTACTGCACCGAGAAAGCCGGACGGTCCAGCAGCCTCAGCCCCTCCACGACGTTGTCGTTCAGGCAGACGTGCGAGACCTCCACGCGGCCGTAGGGGGTCTCGCTGACCTTGTCGAGGGGCGCGTCCACGGCGAAGCCGTGGTTGTGCGCGGTGACCTCCACCTTGCCGGTGGTGCGGTCCTGCACCGGCTGGTTGATGCCGCGGTGGCCGTACTTCAGCTTGTAGGTGCCGAAGCCGAGCGCGCGGCCGAGGATCTGGTTGCCGAAGCAGATGCCGAACAGGGGCGTGCCGCGCTCCAGCACCGCCCGCATCAGGGCGACGGGGCCGTCGGCGGTGGCGGGGTCGCCGGGGCCGTTGGAGAAGAACACCCCGTCCGGGTTCACGGCGTAGATGTCCTCGACGCCGGCGGTGGCGGGCAGGACGTGCACCTCGATGCCGCGTTCGGCCATGCGGTGCGGGGTCATGCCCTTGATGCCGAGGTCCACCGCGGCGACCGTGAACCTCTTCTCCCCGATCGCGGGGACGACGTACGCCTCCTGGGTGGCGACCTCCTCGTAGAGGCTGGCGCCCTTCATGGGCGGCTGGGCCTGCACCCGGGCGAGCAGCTCGGCCTCGGGGGCGATGGCCTCGCCGGAGAAGATGCCCGCGCGCATCGCGCCGCGCTCGCGCAGATGGCGGGTGAGGGCACGGGTGTCGACGGCGCGGATGCCGACGATGCCCTGGGCGATCAGCTCGTCGTCGAGCGAGCGGGTGGCGCGCCAGTTGGACGGCACGCGGGCGGGGTCGCGCACGACGTATCCGGCCACCCAGATGCGCCGGGACTCGTCGTCCTCGTCGTTCCAGCCGGTGTTGCCGATCTGCGGGGCGGTCGCGACGACGATCTGGCGGTCGTACGACGGGTCGGTGAGGGTCTCCTGGTAGCCGGTCATGCCCGTCGAGAACACGGCCTCCCCGAACGTCTCCCCCACGGCCCCGTAGGCACGGCCGCGGAAGACCCGGCCGTCCTCCAGGACGAGTACGGCGGGAACCTTCGCGGATTCCCTGGTGGAGGTCGTCATCGTGCGCCTTCCGTCGTGTCGGTCATCTCGTTCAGTGCGTCCACCCAGGCGGGGTGCTCGGCCGCCCGGTCGGAGCGGAACCCGGAGTCGATCAGCCGGTCGCCGTGGGCCCAGGTCACCACCAGCAGGCCGCCCTCGGTGAGCACCTTGCCGGCGATGGCCTTGTCGAGGCGGGCGCCGCGCAGGGCACCGGCGGGGACGAAGAAGTCCGTCGCGCCGGGGCGGACGACGTGCAGGCCCGCGTCGGTCAGGGTGAGCTCGGCCCGGCTCCGGGTGCCCAGGCCGTGGGCCACGATGCGGTCCAGCCACTGCCCGGCGGTGGTGGAGCCGTGGTAGCGGCCGCTCATCGTCAGTCTGGCCTCGCCGGGCGGCTCCGGCGCGGCAGGCAGCGGCGGCAGGTCGCCCTGGAGGGTGCCGCGCCATGTCCAGCCCTCGCGCATGAGCCAGTAGACGAGCGCGACGAACAGCAGGAGACCGGCCACCCAGCCGAGTCGTGCGGCCCAGTCGGTGACCGGCGCCGATGTCCCCTCGGCGGCGATCAGGAGTGCAGAGGTCACGTGAGCTTCCCGTCGACGAGCGTGGCCTTGCCCCGCAGCCAGGTGTGCGTCACCCGGCCCGGCAGCTCCATGCCCCGGTAGGGGCTGTTGCGGCTGCGCGAGGCGAAGCCCGCGGGGTCCACCCGGCCACGGTATGCCGGATCGACGAGAGTGAGGTTGGCAGGCTCACCTGCCGAGACGGGCCGCCCGTGCCCGGTGGCCCGGCCGATCCGGGCGGGCGCGAAGGACATCCGCTCGGCGACCTGGGCCCAGTCCATCAGGCCCGTGTCGACCATCGTCTCCTGGACCACGGACAGGGCGGTCTCCAGGCCGACCATGCCCATGGCGGCGGCGGGCCACTCGCAGTCCTTGTCCTCGTGCGGGTGCGGGGCGTGGTCGGTGGCGACGATGTCGATCGTGCCGTCGGCGAGGGCCTCGCGCAGGGCCTGCACGTCGCGGGCGGTGCGCAGCGGCGGGTTGACCTTGTAGACCGGGTCGTAGGTGCGCACCAGCTCGTCGGTGAGCAGCAGGTGGTGGGGGGTGACCTCGGCGGTCACCTGGATGCCGCGGGACTTGGCCCAGCGGACGATCTCGACGCTGCCGGCGGTGGACAGGTGGCAGATGTGCACGCGGGAGCCGACGTGGTCGGCGAGCAGCACGTCACGGGCGACGATCGACTCCTCGGCGACGGCCGGCCAGCCCCCGAGTCCCAGCTCGGCGGAGACCACGCCCTCGTTCATCTGGGCGCCCTCGGTCAGCCGCGGCTCCTGGGCGTGCTGGGCGATGACGCCGTCGAAGGCCTTCACGTACTCCAGGGCCCGCCGCATGATCACGGCGTCGTGGACGCACTTGCCGTCGTCGGAGAAGACGGTGACACCGGCCGCGGACTCGTGCATGGCGCCGAGCTCGGCGAGCTTCTTGCCCTCCAGACCGACGGTGACGGCGCCGACGGGCCGCACGTCGCAGTAGCCGTGCTCGCGGCCGAGCCGCCAGACCTGCTCGACGACACCGGCGGTGTCGGCGACGGGGAAGGTGTTGGCCATGGCGAACACGCAGGTGTAGCCGCCGGCGGCGGCCGCGCGGGTGCCGGTGAGGACGGTCTCGGAGTCCTCGCGGCCGGGTTCGCGCAGGTGGGTGTGGAGGTCGACGAGTCCGGGCAGGAGGACCTTGCCCCGGGCGTCGACGACCTCGGCGTCCTCGGCGGCGAGGTCCGGTCCGACCGCGGCGATGGTCTCACCGTCGATGAGGACGTCCTGCGGCGCGCCGCCCAGCACCTTCGCACCGCGGATCAGGGTCTTGCTCATGTCGGTCACTTCTCCTCGGCGGGACGGGGGCTGGTGAGGGCGGACTCCTTGCCGCCCAGGAGCAGGTAGAGGACGGCCATCCGGATGTGCACGCCGTTGGCGACCTGTTCGACGGCGGTGCAGCGGCCGGAGTCGGCGACCTCGGCGGTGATCTCCATGCCGCGGACCATGGGGCCGGGGTGCATCACGACGGCGTGGTCGGGCAGCCGGGCCATGCGGTCGGCGTCGAGGCCGTAGCGGCGGGAGTACTCGCGCTCGGTGGGGAAGAAGGCGGCGTTCATCCGCTCGCGCTGCACGCGCAGCATCATCACGGCGTCGCACTTGGGCAGGGACGCGTCGAGGTCGTAGCTCACCTCGCAGGGCCAGCTCTCGACGCCGACCGGCAGCAGGGTGGGCGGGGCGACCAGGGTGACCTCGGCGCCGAGGGTGTGCAGCAGGTCCACGTTGGAGCGGGCGACGCGGCTGTGCAGGACGTCGCCGACGATGGTGACGCGCCTGCCGGACAGGTCCTGGCCGATCCCTGCGTCACGGCCGACGAGGCGGCGGCGCAGGGTGAAGGCGTCGAGGAGGGCCTGGGTGGGGTGCTGGTGGGTGCCGTCGCCGGCGTTGATCACGGTGGCGTCGATCCAGCCGGAGTTCGCCAGACGGTGGGGCGCTCCGGAGGCGGAGTGCCGGATGACGACGGCGTCGACGCCCATGGCCTCCAGGGTCTGGGCGGTGTCCTTGAGGGACTCGCCCTTGGAGACGCTGGAGCCCTTGGCGGAGAAGTTGATCACGTCCGCGGACAGGCGCTTCTCCGCGGCCTCGAAGGAGATCCGGGTGCGGGTGGAGTCCTCGAAGAAGAGGTTGACGACGGTGCGGCCGCGCAGGGTCGGCAGCTTCTTGATCGGACGGTCGGCGACCCGGGCCATCTCCTCGGCGGTGTCGAGGATCAGGACGGCGTCGTCGCGGGAGAGGTCGGCGGCCGAGATGAGATGACGCTGCATCTGTCAGGCTCCGTAGGGAATTTCATGAGGAAGCGGGGTCCGGGCCCGTGGTGGCTCGTGCCACGGCCCGAAGGACACGGCCGGGCAGGCGGGCGCCTGAGGGCACACGCACACGGGGCGTATCACGGGGCGTGTCGGGAAGTGCGTATGCGCGCGTGGTTACGGCTGCCGCTCGTCCGCGGCGGCCGGCTTGACGCCGAGCAGCACGGCGTCGCGGCCGTCCTCCTCGGCAACCAGGACCTTGACCGTCTCCCGCAGCGACGTGGGGAGGTTCTTGCCGACGTAGTCGGCGCGGATGGGCAGTTCGCGGTGGCCGCGGTCGACCAGGACGGCGAGCTGGACCGCGCGCGGACGGCCGATGTCGTTCAGGGCGTCGAGAGCGGCACGGATGGTGCGGCCGGAGAAGAGCACGTCGTCGACGAGGACGACCAGACGGCCGTCGACGCCGTCCCCCGGGATCTCGGTGCGGGCCAGCGCACGCGGGGGCTGCATGCGCAGGTCGTCGCGGTACATGGTGATGTCGAGCGAGCCGCAGGGGACCTTGCGCTCAGTGATCTGCTCGAGCTTGGCGGCGAGCCGCTGGGCGAGGAAGACGCCCCGGGTCGGGATGCCGAGGAGCACCACGTCGTCTGCGCCCTTGGCGCGCTCGACGATCTCGTGGGCGATGCGGGTCAGCATCCGCGCGATGTCGGGGCCCTCGAGGACGGGCCGCGCACCGGACGCATGCGCGTTCGCGTGCGTGTCCATGGGAAACGGACCTCCTTATCCGCCTCACGGGACGGAATTTAAAGGACGTCGGAATTGCGCCGTCCACGGTAGCAGGTGCCAAGGGCCCCGCGGGCCACCCCCTCGGCGTAACCCGCTGTCGATACCACGGAAGCGGCGGGGTGGACCATCCGGCTTGACGCACGAGAGTCACGCTGCGTAACCTCACAATGAGTTACCAGCCGCGCGGCGGGAACCAGGCCAGTCGCGTCGACACAGTGTCGGGGAGCCATATGTCCAGCGAATACGCCAAACAGCTCGGGGCCAAGCTCCGGGCGATCCGCACCCAGCAGGGCCTTTCCCTCCACGGTGTCGAGGAGAAGAGCCAGGGACGCTGGAAGGCGGTCGTGGTCGGTTCGTACGAGCGCGGCGACCGCGCCGTGACCGTACAGCGCCTCGCCGAGCTGGCGGACTTCTACGGAGTCCCCGTGCAGGAGCTGCTGCCGGGCACCACCCCGGGCGGCGCCGCCGAGCCCCCGCCGAAACTGGTCCTGGACCTGGAGCGGCTGGCCACGCTGCCCTCCGAGAAGGCGGGTCCGCTGCAGCGGTACGCGGCGACGATCCAGTCGCAGCGCGGTGACTACAACGGCAAGGTGCTCTCGATCCGCCAGGACGACCTGCGCACACTCGCCGTCATCTACGACCAGTCGCCCTCAGTGCTCACCGAGCAGCTGATCAGCTGGGGCGTGCTGGACGCGGACGCACGCCGCGCGGTGGCGTCCCACGAGGAGAGCTGACCTCTCCGCGGAGCGACGTTCCGCAGGCCGAGCAGAAACGTGCCGTCGGGGTGGCCGGAACATGACGGTTCCGGCCACCCCGACGGCTTTCCGCGGACCTTCTGCGGGTCCGACGGACGGGCGTGCACCCCCATGGATGCCGAGGGGCCCGCAGCGCGATCGCTGCGGGCCCCTCGGTGTCCGTGTCGCCGGGTCCTCTCACACCTGGTCCCGGCGGAGCGAGGGCTTGAGCTCCTTCAGCCGGCCGAGCAGGCCGTTGACGAACGAGGGCGACTCGTCCGTGGAGAACTCCTTCGCCAGCCGCACCATCTCGTCCAGGACGACGGCGTCCGGGGTCTCGTCGACCCAGATCAGCTCGTATGCGCCGAGCCGCAGGATGTTGCGGTCGACGACCGGCATGCGGTCGAGCGCCCAGCCGACCGCGTACTGGCCGATCAGCTCGTCGATGCGGTCGACGTGCTGGGCATAGCCCTCGACCAGCTGCATCGTGTACTCGCTGACCGGCGGTTGCCGGGGGTCGGTCCGGGAGAGCCGGATCCAGTCCGCGAGGACGGTCAGGACCTCGGCGCCGCGCTGGTCGGCCTCGAAGAGGATCTGGAAGGCACGCTTGCGGGCCGTGTTACGGGCAGCCACGGTTAGCTGTTCACCCGGCCGAGGTAGTCGCTGGTGCGGGTGTCGACCTTGATCTTCTCACCGGTGGTGATGAAGAGCGGCACCTGGATCTGGTGGCCGGTCTCCAGGACGGCGGGCTTGGTGCCGCCGGTGGAGCGGTCGCCCTGAACGCCCGGCTCGGTCTGCGCGACGGTCAGCTCGACGGAGGCGGGGAGCTCGACGTAGAGCACCTCGCCCTCGTGCTGGGCGACGGTGGCCTCGAAGCCCTCGACCAGGAAGTTGGCGGCGTCGCCGACGGTCTGGCGGTCGATGTGCAGCTGGTCGTAGGTCTCCATGTCCATGAAGACGAAGTAGTCGCCGTCCATGTAGGAGAACTGCATGTCACGCTTGTCGACAGTGGCCGTGTCGACCTTGACACCGGCGTTGAAGGTCTTGTCGACGATCTTGCCGGAGCGCACGTTCTTGAGCTTGGTGCGCACGAAGGCCGGACCCTTGCCAGGCTTGACGTGCTGGAACTCGACGACGGACCACAGCTGGCCGCCTTCGAGCTTGAGCACCATGCCGTTCTTGAGGTCGTTCGTGGAAGCCACGGTTGCGGAATCTCCTGGACTGACGTACGACCCCGGTGCAGGCGCCCAGCGCGAGGCTAGAGCGCGAGAAGCTCCTTGGTCGTGATGGTGAGTAGCTCGGGTCCGCCGTCCGCCTCGGGGCGTACGACGAGCGTGTCATCGATCCGGACACCGCCCCGTCCCGGGATGTGGACCCCCGGTTCGATGGTGACCGGCACGCAAGCGTCCAGTTTACCCATGGCCGAAGGGGACAACTGCGGGTCCTCGTCGTTTTCGAGCCCCACCCCGTGCCCGGTGAGCGGGTGCAGATGCTCGCCGAACCCGGCGGCTTCCAGGACCTGACGCGCGGCCCGGTCGACATCGCGGCAGGCGACACCGGGAGCCAGGGCCTCCCGCCCGGCGCGCTGGGCGGTGAAGACCAGGTCGTACAGCTGGATCTGCCAGTCCGCCGGAGAGGTGCCGATCACAAAGGTGCGGCCGAGCTCGCAGCGGTAGCCGCGGTAGGAGGCGCCCAGGCACACCGAGAGGAAGTCGCCCTCCTCCACCCGCCGGTCGGTGGGCCGGTGGCCTCGGCGGCCGGCGTTCGGGCCGGTGGCCACGGAGGTCGGGAAGGCGGGGCCGTCGGCGCCGTGGTCGACGAGCCGCCGCTCCAGCTCCAGGGCGAGATGACGCTCGGTGCGGCCGACGAGGATGGACTCCAGCAGTTCACCGAGGGCCTGGTCGGCGATCTCGGCACCGATTCTCAGCAGGGAGATCTCCTCCTCGTCCTTGACGACCCTGAGCTGCTCGACCGCGTTGCCGAGGTCCGTCAGCCGCAGCCGGGGCGCCACCGAGGCGAGGGCGCGGTGACGGGCCACGGTGAGGTGGTGTTCCTCCACGGCGAGCGAGTCGGCCCCCTGGGACTGGGCGAGACCGGCGGCGGCGACGGCCGGGTCGCCGCCGGAGGACGGGGACAGAACCTGCACCCGCAGAGCCTCGTCGAGACGGCCCTCATGGGGCCGGTCCTCCGGGGGGCTCTGGCACAACAGGATGTCCTCGTGCCGGGCGAGGAGCAGGACGGCACCGCACGGGGACGCTCCCGCGAGGTACCGGACATTGGCGGGACGAGTCACCAGCGCCGCCGCGCTGCCGCCCGCATGGCAGCGTTCCCTCAGCCGGGCTCGGCGGGCCGCATACACCTCTGACATGAACCGAGCGTAAGAGTCATGGCTCAACATCGCCGTTCGGGAGGGGCCGAGTGGGGCCGCCTCCCCCAGCGGCTCGGGGGAGACACGACTGCTCGCGGCCGTGCCGGCCCTACCACTTCGGCGGGCTGGCTATGGCTCTGGTCAGGACCTCGTCCAGGCGGCGGGCCGTGGTGGGGATGTCCATCGTGGAGTTGTCGATGATGGGAAGGCCGGAGCCGTACCAGCCGGCCATGCGGCCGTGGATGCGGGCGACCTCCTCGTCGCTGAGACGGCGGTTGCCGGTGCGCCGGGCGTTGCGCTCCAGGACGACGTCCAGGCCGGGCAGGAGGACGACCGGCAGCAGCCCGGGGCCCACATGGCGCTTCCAGCCCCCGAGGCCGACCGCCGGGCGGTCGGGGAAGACGGCGTCGTCGAGGATGCACGAGATGCCGTTGGCGAGGAAGTTGCGCGCGGCGAAGCCGCAGGTGCGGCGGGCGAGACGATACTGCGCCTCGGCGCGGTCGTTCCATCCCGCCTGCGGGTCCGCGAAGCCGGAGCGGACCCATTCGCGCACGTCGTCGAGGCTGATGTGGGCGGTGGGCACACGGCGGTGGTCGGCCCAGTACTTGGCGACGCTCGTCTTGCCCGCTCCCGCCGGTCCTATCAGCAAAACCGCCAGCGTGGCGGTGGTCGGGTCGGGCGCGGCCTGGGCGGGCGGCGCGCCGGGCGTGCCGACCGGGCCGCCCGGCGGCAACCGGACGTGCCCCGTGGCGTCCGGCACGGGCGGCGCCAGAGGTGCCGACGGGTGCGGGCTCTGCGGAGGCGGGGCCGACGGGTAACCGGGGTGCTGCGGCGGGGGCACGGGCGCGGGGCCCTGAGGCGCACCCGGGGGCTGCGGCCCCGGGTGGTGTGCGGCCGATGGCCGGCCGGCGGTCGGTCCGTGCCCCGGCTGGTGGGGCGGCGGCAGCGGTGAACCCACTGCGTGCTGCATCCGGTGCGACTCCGTCTCGTCCAGGCAATTGGTGTCGGCGGCGGGCCCGACCCCGCCGCCTACCGAACGGTACCGTTCCCGGCCGTCCGGTGGACGGCCGGGCGCGACCCGGAACACCCGGCGCCGTACGGCGGGACCGGGCGCCCGGCGGGACCTACCGTCCCACCTCGCCGTAGGCGGCGAGCAGCATGGCCGGGTCCGGGCCCTCCAGGACGGTGGGCTTGGCGAGACCGTCCAGCACGATGAAGCGCAGCAGGTCGCCGCGGGACTTCTTGTCGATCTTCATCGTCTCCAGCAGTCTGGGCCACTGGTCGTGGCGGTAGTGCAGCGGAAGGCCCACCGACTCCAGGATCGTACGGTGGCGGTCGGCGGTGGCATCGTCCAACCGGCCTGCGAGACGGCCGAGTTCGGCGGCGAAGTGCATGCCGACGGCGACCGCCGCGCCATGCCGCCATGTGTACCGCTCGTTCTTCTCGATGGCGTGGCCGAGCGTGTGCCCGTAGTTGAGGATCTCCCTGAGGCCCGACTCCTTGAGGTCCGCGGAGACGACGTCCGCCTTGACCCGGATGGAGCGCTCGATGAGTTCGGCGGTGTGCGGGCCGGCCGGGGTGCGGGCGCCCTCGGGGTCGGCCTCGATCAGGTCCAGGATCACCGGGTCGGCGATGAAGCCGGCCTTGATGACCTCGGCGAGTCCGGAGACGTAGTCGTGGACCGGGAGGGAGTCCAGGGCGGCCAGGTCGCACAGGACGCCCGCGGGCGGGTGGAAGGCGCCCACGAGGTTCTTGCCCTCGGCGGTGTTGATGCCGGTCTTGCCGCCGACGGCCGCGTCGACCATGGCCAGCACGGTGGTCGGGACGGCGATCCAGCGCACTCCGCGCAGCCAGGTGGCCGCCACGAAGCCGGCCAGGTCGGTGGTGGCGCCGCCGCCCACGCCCACGATGACGTCGGTGCGGGTGAAGCCGGACTGGCCGAAGGCCTTCCAGCAGTAGGCGGCGACCTCGGCGGTCTTGGCCTCCTCCGCGTTGGGCACCTGGATGGCGATCGTCTCGTAGCCCTGCTCGGCCAGGTCGGTGCGGAGCACCTCCCCGGTCTCGGCGAGCGCCTCGGGGTGGACGACGGCGACCCGCTTGGCCTTGTCGCCGACCAACCCGGCCAGCTCGCCGAGGAGCTGGCGGCCGATCAGCACATCGTAGGGTTCGGTGCCCGCGGTGCCGCCGACCTCGATCTTCGTCACATGGTTCGACACGGTCTCCTCCGGCCGGGGGTCCGGCCCGCCGCGCGGCGACGGCTGGGCGGAGCGTTCCCCGGCCATGGTGTTCTCCAACCCCAGTGCGTTCAGGACGGCTTGGGCGACCTCGCCGGGACTGCGGTGGTCGGTGGCGACCTCGACCGTGGCCACCTCCTCGTACAGATGCCGGCGGGCCTGC